>DASUMO010000400.1:0-4156 GCA_036277695.1 Chitinophagaceae bacterium | reverse complement strand
ATCATGTAATCAACCAATTACTGGCCGGTTTATCGGAAAAACTGACCTACCATAGTATCTACCATACCCTGGACGTCCTGGAGCAATGCCAGCGTATCGCCGGGGAAGAAGGAATTGCTGATGAACATGAATTGTATTTGCTGAAAACTGCCGCCCTTTACCACGACACGGGATTTTTACACACTTATAAAGGACATGAAGAGGCCGGGTACAAGCTTGCCATGCAATTTTTACCCGCCTATGGATTTTCAGGACAGGATTTAAAAAAAATCGGCGGTATGATCCTGGCCACCCAGCTACCGCAAACTCCCCGGAATAAAATGGAAGAAATAATTTGCGATGCGGACCTGGATTACCTGGGAAGGCCTGATTTTTTTAGTATTGCACAACTCCTGTACGTGGAAATGAAAGAAAAAAACCTGGTGAATACTCAAAACGAATGGAACCGCATGCAGGTAAAATTCATTAAAGAACACCGGTATTTTACTCATTCCAATCAACAGGCACGTGACCCCCGGAAAAAAAGGCATTGTGAGATACTTGAATCAGATTTATTGAAAAGAAAAGATTGATATTTACTAAACTACCAAAGAGCGAATTGAAATGAAATCCTACAAATTAGATATTAAATTAATCGTAGCGACCGTAGGGATCTTAAGTTTGATTATTTTCTCCTTATTACTGACCATTTTTAAAATTGCTGAATTACAGAGCCTGAGCGAGATCTTACTGCATTATGGTTTGATCATCGCCCCCATCAGTGTATTATGGGTACTGCTCGACCATTATCTCTGGCACACCAAATTATTCCAGTCCATCCGCAAATCGATGAATATTCCCCCGGACCTGCGGGGTCGCTGGGAAGGAGTCCTGGAAAACGCTGATGGAAGCCCAGCCCAAAAATTCGCCATCGAAGTCAAACAAACCCTTACCAGCCTCCATGTTCATTCCTATTCTACGATTGGCCATTCAGCAAGCATTCTCTGTGATATTGCTTATTCCGAACACGAAGAAATTTTTACCCTTTGTTATCTCTGGCAGGGCGAAATCCATATTTCGATCAAGGACATGCACCAGGGTGAAAAATTTCATGGTTATACCATGCTCGATTATGATCTTCACCAGCCTTCAAAACATTTAAAGGGTTCCTATTTTACCAACAGGAAGGGCGCCCAAACCCGGGGTGGTATTCAACTCAGCTGGGTCTCGCAGAAACTCAAACATAAAATCGACTGATTTTATAGTGTAAACAGCTTACCCCCTTACTGCCTTTATTCCCTTTATCATTGTGCAAATC
This sequence comes from Chitinophagaceae bacterium, assembly GCA_036277695.1. GTDB lineage: Bacteria > Bacteroidota > Bacteroidia > Chitinophagales > Chitinophagaceae > CADEDV01. The sequence goes on along the minus strand of DASUMO010000400.1, from coordinate 2,859 downwards.
CCAAAGCCAGCCAGTGCTTCCTCAGATTTATCATTTTTAAAGTAGGTTTGCGGCATAACTTTTTGGCATGGCAGATTATTTCAGGGATAAAGTTGTAGTGGTAACAGGCGGGACCGACGGAATTGGCAAGGCACTGGTTGATGCCCTGTTGGCGGAAGGGGCAAAAGTGGCTACCTGTGGCCGGAATTACGATAAACTTTACCGCCTGCAATCCGAACATCCCTCGGCCCATCTTCATACCATGTTGGCAGACGTCAGCAATGAAAATGATTGCCGGCGTTTCCTGGAAACCACTACCAAATTCTTTGGCGGCGTTGATATTCTCATTAATAATGCGGGCATCTCCATGCGTGCCCTCCTGAAGGAAAGTTCTACGGAGACCCTGCGGAAAGTGATGGATATTAATTTTTTTGGCGCAGTTTATTGTACCAAGTATGCCCTTACTTCCATAATGGAAAGAAAAGGAACTATTGTGGGGGTTTCGTCCATAGCTGGCTACCGGGGTTTACCCGGACGCAGTGGATATTCTGCCAGTAAATTCGCCCTGCAAGGCTGGCTGGAAGCCATCCGGACCGAATTGATCGATCATGGTGTTCATGTCATGTGGGTTTGCCCAGGCTTTACTACTTCCAATATCCGGAACGCCGCCCTGAACAAAGAAGGAGTTTCACATGGTGATACCCCACTGGACGAAAGCAAGCTGATGAGCGCGGAAGAATGTGCCGGCCATATCCTCCATGCGATCCGGCGAAAAAAGCGCACCCTGGTTCTAACATTTACCGGCAAACGCACCGTATTACTTAATAAATTTTTCCCGGCCCTGGCGGACAAACTGGTACATAAGTTTTTCTTTAAAAACGGGGAGCTAATAAAATAACAGTGCATGGAATGAATGAATATCGAATAAAAGCAAACCAGTTTTCTTAACTTTTAAAAATTATTTTACCCATACCAACAATGCCTTTACTAACCCTCACGTCTGATATCGGTACCCAGGATTACCTGGTGGGAGCAGTAAAGGCCCAACTCCTGCGAACCAATCCCGGGTTCACCATTGTGGATATATCCCATTCCATCCCACCTTTTAATTATCCCCAGGCGGCCTATGTATGCAGGAGCGCTTTCCGGAATTTCCCGGAGTTTACCTATCATATTATCCTGGTCAACCTGTTTGAAAAAAAACCTGAGCAGCTATTGCTGGCATTTCACCAGAACCAATACCTGCTTTGCGCCGACAATGGACTACTCACGATGATCCTGGAAGAGAAACCGGAAATGGTGATCGGGATTCCTTTGGATAAAACCGCTATCAGGAATACCATTTACTGCACGGAAATGATGGGCCGGGTAATCCATCAATTGGTGCAGGGTGAGTCTATTAAGACAATCGGGATCCCGGATCCGGAGTATATTGAAAAACACCATCTCCGTCCCCTGCTCGATAATCAATGGATAGAAGGGCAAATTATCTTCATCGATAATTTTGAAAATGTAATTGTCAATATCACCCGGGAGCAATTTGAAGAGCAAAGAAAAGGACGAAGTTTCCGGATCGTATTTAAAAGGGATGAAGTGATCGACCGGATCAGTGAATCCTATGCCGATGTTCCGGAAGGGGAAAAGCTGGCCCTGTTCAATAGTGCGGGTTACCTGGAGATCGCCATTAACAAGGGCAATGCTGCCGGCTTATTTGGATTAAAAGGTTTTTCAGAAAAATCAAAGCAGGCTACCGGCCTGGGCCAGGGCCAGCTTTCCTACCAGACGGTGCGGGTCTATTTTGAGTAAGAATGCCAGTCCCGGCAATGCTAATTCAACCAGGATTTAATCCTTTGAAAATAGTGGATCTATCCTAAATAATGAAGCCCCGGAATAGCGTCAAAACCGCTCAAACCTCTTGATTATCTTTTAACCCTGAAACCCCTATTTTTGCCTACTTTTCCCGATTAATTCAAACCATTTATGAACTTCAAAAAAGTCAATAACCTTACCGGCTGGGCGGTATTTTTTGTTGCATTTGCTACTTATTTCCTGACAAGAGAAGCCCGGGGCAGTTTATGGGACTGTGGTGAGTTCGTGGCGAGCGCAGCAAAAGTTCAACTACCCCACCCACCCGGAGCTCCTGTTTTCGTTTTATTAGGCCGGTTTTTCATTATACTATTTGGCGATGATGGCCAGACAGCCGCCAACGCGGTCAACTTCATGAGCGCCCTGGCCAGCGCGGCTACTATATTATTCCTGTTTTGGACCATTACCCATTTTGCACGCAAAATGTTTGTCAATGCCGGCGAAACCCTGACCAGCCAGCAAACCTTTACCGTTATGGCAGCTGGGGTAGTCGGTGGCCTGGCCTATACTTTTAGTGATTCATTTTGGTTTAGCGCAGTGGAAGGTGAAGTATATGCACTCTCCTCTTTTTTTACCGCGCTGGTTTTTTGGTCCATGCTGAAATGGGAACATTCCGATGAACATGCCGGTAACAATGCATTTCACCGGGCCCGGGCCGACCGCTGGATCGTATTCATTTTTTTCATGGTGGGACTTTCAATCGGTGTGCACCTATTGAACTTGTTGACCATACCCGCCATTGTAATGATCTATTATTACCGCCGTTACCAGGCTACTACCAAAGGCGCCATATTGGCCTTTATCGTAGGTTGTATCATTACCGGGCTGGTGCAGGTTGGGGTCATCCAGTATTCCATGAAGGCCGCCGGTTTGTTTGATGTATTTTTTGTCAACTCCTTTGGCCTCCCCTTCTTTTCGGGTTATGCTCTTTATTTCCTGGCTTTGGCCGGCCTGATCATTTGGGCGCTGCGTTTTAACGAGAAAAATATTTCAAGGACCAACCTGACAATCTGG
>DASUMO010000399.1:0-4028 GCA_036277695.1 Chitinophagaceae bacterium | reverse complement strand
GTGCTGAAAACCATGCTGGCGCTATGTTCCGTCTTGCTCTTCTTAAAGTTGTGAGTAGTTGAAGTAAGGACGGAACAAGGCGCCTGACCACCCAAACAAATTGCAGGAGATTGTCAAATTATCGATAACAATAGATCCATGAAATGAATTTCTTCATTTCCGGCAGCTTCCTAATATTGAAGACTGGTCGTATCTTAGGACAGCATGCTTAAAAAAGTCGTCATCCTCGGACCCGAAAGCACGGGCAAGAGTACGCTTTGCGAACAACTGGCCCAGCATTTTGACACCATGTGGTGCCCGGAATTTGCGCGCGAATGGCTGCTGACCAATGGCAAGAATTATTCGTATGATGACCTGCTCACCATTGCCAAAGGACAGCTGGCCCTGGAGGAGGAATACAGCCTGATGCTCGAAAACCAATCGATTCCCCTGTTGGAAAATGGAGGTCATATTCCTCTTTTCATCGATACCGATATGTACGTGATGAAGGTCTGGTGCGAATTTGTTTTTGGCCAATGCCATTCCTATATCCTGGAACAGATTATCCGCCGGAAATACGATCTCTACCTTCTCTGTAATGTCGATCTTATATGGACGGCCGATGAACTCCGTGAATACCCCGATCTTAAAAGCCGGCAGACATTATATAATATGTATAAGGATTGCATGATCAACCAGGACATACCCTGGGTGGAGATCAGCGGGGATCATGAACAACGCTTCCAAACTGCAGTAAAAGCAGTGAATAAACTACTCTGATAATTGTTGTTATTTTCGCAGGCAACATGAATGGCTCTTTCCTCCATCATCACCGTTTACTTTTTTACTCCTGCTGGCTCCTGCTGTCAGTCATACAGGCCGGGTTTACAGAATTACAGGATGATGAAGCTTATTACTGGGTTTATGGCCAGTACCTGGACTGGGGTTATTTTGATCATCCGCCCATGATTGGGTTGCTGGTTAAAATGGGTTCTGCCATTTTTCCCAATGAACTGGGAGTGCGTCTCTATCCTTTACTACTGAACCTGCTCTCTTTACTGATCATTGAAAATCTGACCCGCCATAAGCATCCTTTTCTATTTTATGCCATTGCTTTATCCATCGCAGTGCTGCAGCTAAGTGGTTTTATTGCCGTGCCGGATATCCCGCTGATCTTCTTTACCGCTCTTTTTTTCCTTTGCTATAAGCGATTCCTGGATCGTTCTACTTTAGTGACAGCTTTATTGCTGGGTCTCTCCATTGCCCTGCTTTTTTACAGTAAGTACCACGCAGTGCTGGTTGTTTTCTTTACTGTCTTATCCAATCTTAAACTGCTGGCCCGTTATCAAACCTGGCTGGCAGGACTGGTGGCCCTGGCATTGTTTGCACCCCATCTCTGGTGGCAATACCAGCATGACTGGGTAAGTTTCCGTTACCATCTCTTCGAGAGCAATGTGAATGCCTATAAATTCTCCTTCACAGCCGACTATCTCATCGGGCAGGTTTTATTACCAGGACCTTTGGCGGGGTTGATCCTTTTACCCGCGGCCTTTCTTTACAAACCTGCTGATAACACGGAAAGGGCCCTGCGTTTTACGATGATTGGGATCTATGCTTTCTTCCTTTTGAGTTCTTTCCGCGGAAGAGTAGAAGCGAACTGGACCTCCCCGGCCCTGGTGCCGCTGATCATTTTAGCCCACCAATACCTTATTGAAAAAATTAAATGGCAAAAACTCCTGGTTAGGTTATTACCAGTAACACTGGCACTAGTTGTCGCCGCCCGGATCTTGATGATCGCCGACCTGGTGCCGGTAAAGGCTCTCCGTGAACGTTACCATAGCTGGAAAGAATGGCCCTCCGAAATGAAAAAAAGAACCCAGGGTCTTCCCGTGGTCATTAGCAATTCTTACCAGCGGGCATCGAAATACTGGTTCTATACCGGGCAGCCAGCTTATTCACAAAACTGGTACCGGGAGCGTAAGAATAATTACAATTTCTGGCCTGTTGAAGATTCGTTGCTCGGCAAGCCTGTGTATTTTATGGATAAATACCGTGTTTACCGGTTTCCCGACTCATTGCAAACCCCGATTGGCTGGATGGGTTATCGCTATGATTCTTCCTTTGCTTCCTTTGCCAAAATAAACATCAAACCTTCATCGGCTAAAATTTCAATAGACGCGGGGGAGCCCTTAGAAATTCAGGCTTCCGTATCCATTCCTGAGCATTACCGGCAATTTATCAGTAACCATCAAATGGAGGATTCAATAAAGATTGGAGTATTTGATAAAAAGGGATGGCTCAAAGATCTTGATACACCGCTTCATCTCCGGGAACTGGTTAATAAAAAAGAGTTTACCATTTCCCTGGATCCTGGATTATCAAAAGGAAAATATTTTCTGCGCTTTACTATACAGGTTAATTATTACAATGCCACCCATAATAGTGATAAGATTGAATTGATGGTAAAGTGAGCTTTGAGCTGCGTGCCCTGCCGGCAGGCAGGCAGGTTCGAGCTTTTACATGGGAGCCTGGTTCTTGGAATTTATTTGTGATTTGTTTCTTGGTTCTTTGAATGGTGCCTGTATTAAAAATTGCTCAGCGGAGATCGCGCAGAAAAAATCCGCGGAATCTGCGGGTATTAATTTCAACCCTTGAAAAGAGTTACAACAAATCTGCGAAATCAGCGTGAAACAAATTCTTCGACCCTCGTAGTTTCTTGCAGATCGTCTTGAGCTTCGAGCCCTGCCTGCCGGCAGGTTCGAGCTTTTAAATTGGAGCTTAGTTCTTGGAATTTATTTGTGATTTGTTTCTTGGTTCTTTGAATGCTATCTGCTTTGAAACTGCGTTTTAACCTTTCATTACTTTGCCCGGTTATTGTTGCCGATCAGTTGTCTTATATCGGGATCCGACTGGAGATTATTCATTTGCCTTTGAATGGTCCGGGAGCGGAAGGATACCTGGGGCGACAGAGGCTTCACTGTATATCGCCGCGGGTTGGGAAGACTGGCCGCGATCATGGCAGCTTCCTGCCTGCTCAATTTTGCCGCCGATTTATTGAAAAGTTTCCGGGCGGCCATTTCAATTCCAAAAATTCCTTCCCCCATTTCGGACACATTGAGATACACTTCCAGGATTCTTTTCTTCCCCCAGATCATCTCAATCATGAAAGTGAAATAAGCTTCCAGGCCTTTGCGGATAAAACTTTTACCCTGCCAGAGAAAAACATTTTTAGCTACCTGCTGGCTGATGGTGCTCGCTCCCCTGATCCGGCCAGGCTTACGTTTATTATAATCCATCGCTTTTTTAATGCTTTTCCAGTCGAACCCGCTATGATCAGGAAATAACTGGTCTTCGCCAGCGATTACGGCCAGCTTTGCATGGGGTGAAATTGCATCCCTGCCCACATAATCCCGCTTTAATCCATGCCCGCTAACCCAACTGGCCAGTTGGGTAATGGTAAGTGGCGGGTTGATCCATTTCAGGAGAACGATATAAATAAGCTGGGCGATAAACAATCCAAGGAGAATACGCTTGGTCCATTTCCAGGTTGCTGCTAAAAATCCTTTTCTCTTCATGAATGAACTTAATTAGAATACCAGAGTAAGCCCCAAAGCAGAGCCGCGGCAAACCCAATCAAAATTATTCCGTTGATGCGATTGAGAATATGAATATTATGTGGAGTGAGCCGGTTGCGGATCTTGCCCGCCAGCATCACTTTCGCTATATCCAGCGCCAGTACCACTGCCAGGCAGGTGGTGAAGATAATAATCCGCTGGTTGATGGAATAAGGCAGCAAGGCCGTGGACCAGGTTATCCAGAACAGGATACAACCGGGGCTCAATGAATTCATCAGGAATCCGGAGGCAAATATTCGCAGGTAATCCCTTTTGCGGAATGTCAGGATTACCTGTTTTCCTTCTTTATTAACAGTTACTTTTTTGAAAAATATATAATAAATACCCATGGTCACCAGGAATATGCAGCCGGCAATCCCAATTTCTATTTTTCTTTCCTGTAATTCCGCGAAGAGTTGGGTAAACACATTGCTG
>DASUMO010000398.1:0-8765 GCA_036277695.1 Chitinophagaceae bacterium | reverse complement strand
AAGAACAGCAGGAAATTATTTTGGTTTAATAAAAACTATAAAAATTTAAACAGGAAGATCCTGTTGTAGTTTTTGGCAGCAGTAATACAAAAAACTAAAACAAACTGGTTGGAAGAATAAGAATGAGGAAATGTAAGCAGCTTTATGCATCGCTGCATCGATAATTAATACCCGATGAAATCCTGCGGTGATGAGAGAGCTGATCAAAAGAATTGTAGCCGGCGTTCAGCAAAGCTGGCTTTTTTATTTAGCTTTCTTCAACAAAGAACCATTGGTTGCCACGAGGCCATTTGCCAGTCCCTGCCATTGTATTTTAGAGAATCCGGCGATGGCCCCTAGTCCTACGGCCGTATCGCGGATCCGGTCGGCCAGGGATTCAGCTTCCTTATTCGGCACCAGGTTACGATCAATGATCCAGGAACTGACCCTTGAGCTCTCCCGCGTTACAATAAAGGAACTGGTTGCCTCCCGCGAATAGAAATGAGCCGTCTCACTCTTTTCATCAAAAGGATTTGGATGGGGACGAACTCTTAACCCAACCGATTGTACAATATGATTTTTCAACTCATTAATGGTCTCAACATATACCCAATCATAGCCATCTCCCTGCTGGCGGCCCGGACCGGGAATATCGATGCGCAGGTAATCCCCTTCTTTGACCTGGCGATCCTCCTCTTCTCCATCTTTATTGACAACTTGAAATCGGGCGCTGATTTTTTCAGCTACCCGGTGCCAATTATTCACATCCAGCAGCCTTTGCCGGGCGATCTTAAAAAAATATTTCGCCTCCTCATCACTTTTTAAATCGGTACTTGCCTCCGATTCGATTTCACTACCGGTATATTGCTGGGGTACAATCCCGGTATAGTCGGTTTTCTTCATATAAGGTGTTTTGTGGGTAATATCTGTCCTCCTCAAAAACCTGCTACAACTATCCCGCCAATGATTTCTAACAAAAGATGACTGGTCTGTCCTGTAACTGAAGCCGCTAACCGAATAACACAACTCTTATAAAATCACCGGGCCGCGGTATTAACCTGTGGATATTTTTATCAGGGGGGGAATAATCGCTTGCGGAGATTCGCGGCTTTCTGCGGGTTAAAATGCCCACCGCCGACCCCAACCTGTATAATTTTCCCAACAGGTTGAAATCATTACCAGGCAAGGCTACTTTTCAGGTACACCTGAGCTGCTATTTATAATACAGTGCCGCAAAATTTGCAAAATACCGCATCCCTGTCATGCCCTTCCCTCCCGCAGCCCGGGCAGGTTTCATGTCCATGCTTGCGACGGCGGGCAGCAATGGCCATCTCGGTAGTGATAATACCCGTAGGAACGGCAATAATTCCATAACCTATGAACATCATAATAGAAGCGATAAACTTTCCCATTGGTGTGACGGGGGAGATGTCTCCATAACCCACCGTGGTAATAGTAACAATGGCCCAGTAAATGCTGTCGGGAATGCTGTGGAACCCATTTTCCCCGTTTTCAACCAGGTACATAACCGAGCCCAGAATAATGACCAGGCTGAGCACTACCAGCATAAAGATGCTGATCTTTTTGAGACTGCTGGCAATCGCCATTTTTAAGAAATCCATTTCCGTTAAGAAATGAGTGAGTTTAAATATGCGGAAGACCCTTAAAAGACGCAAGGCCCGTAACACCAGTAATGACTGGGCCCCGATAAAAAATACACTGAGGTAAGTAGGAATAATTGCCAGCAGGTCGATCAATCCTAAAAACGAAATAACATAGCGCCAGGGTCTTTGCAGGCTGACCAGCCGGAGTATATACTCCAGCGTAAATAACGCCGTAAAAACCCATTCCAGAATATAGAAGAACCCACCATATTTTTCATGCATACTTTTTATGCTATCGAGCATTACCACCACAATACTTGCAATGATCAACACCAGGAGCGTGATGTCAAAGACTTTCCCTGCCGTAGTATTCGATTCGTAAATCGTATCGTGCAGTTTTTTACGCCACGTTATGGAGGGAGATTCCGGCATGCATTGTAAAATTAAGTTTAAAAATACCAGGATTCCTGTTGTATTGTCATTCCCCTTTCTTGGCTTCCTTATACGTTAAAAGCCCCGAAGGGCTTTAACGTTTTTAGGTTAGTTGATAGTTGAATTTTTATAAGCGCAGGTAGTAATCACGCATGTAGTCTTCACCAGCTGAGCTTATAAACTTTATCAGTGAATGCAGTTGCGCTCACTTTCCCCCCACCCAGGTAAATGGTGTTATTCACAGTGATCAGGCCAGAAACAGCAATTGGCTGGTTCAATAATCCAATGGCATTAGCCCCCGTCAATTTGTTATAGATATCAAATTGACTGGAAGGAATTTCATTATAGGCCCATAAGGCAGGAGTAAAGAAAACGATATCATTGTTCCGGACTGTGGCTGTTGGGAAATTCCTGGCATAAGTAAGGCAACTATAAGTAACGGCGCCACTATTAATATTCCATATTTCGGCCTTCCCTTCAGCCAGCGGCCAGGTTTGACCTCCCCAATAAATAAAATCTCCCGCTACCACACCTGATACACCCCCTGACAGTAAATTCAGACTTGCCGTGGTCCAACTATTCGTTGAATAATCATAAATGTCCACCTTTTTACTCGGAGCATTGTCACTCAGGTAATCCCAGCCACCGGCAAAATAGATCTTGTTGCCGGCTGTAACGGCGTTAATTCCATACCTGGCACCGGATAATTCAGCTGTTGTCCAGCTGTTATCTGAAATATCATAGATATCAACTACGCCTGTCTGGTTCCAAAATCCTTCTGTCAGGCCACCGGCAAAAAATACTTTGTCACCAACTGCTGCTGCGGCCACATGACTTTTGGGTTCACTGAGGTGAGCCAGCGTCCAACTATTGGTGACCACATCATAAATATCCACGTTGTCATACATTTCGTCGCTATTATGACCACCGGCAAAAAAAAGTTTAGTTCCGGAACTGGCCACAGCCATTTTGGTTCTTCCCTGGCTCAATTGTACCGTCGTTCTGCTAAAAGCAGGAAGTTCAAAAATATCAACAACGGAAGAAAGCTCACCGCCTGCAAAAACGATCTTATTGCCGGCAGCGGCCACATAGGGAGATCGGGCAACAGATAACCTGCCCACCTCGGTTAATGTGGCATTGATCCGGGGAATACTTCCATTACAATTGCCTGCTGTATAAATTACCACCTGCACGGTATCACGATCGTATAGTACTCCATTATCGATTACCAATAATTCAAAAAAATAAGTACCCCTGACAAGATTATTTATCACCGTTTGCGCAGCATTTGAACTTACGATACTATAGGACGCGGGCCCGGAAATTATTCGCCATAAATAAGAAGTGATGCTGCCATCCGGGTCATATGATGTGCTGCCGTTCAGGATACAGGAGTTTACAGGAAATTCAATGATCTGGTCTTCACCCGCGTTGGCCACAGGGGGAAGATTTGTACCCCCAGCAGCATCTACGAAAACACGCAGGGTATCCCTGGCCTGGGCACCCCTGTCATCGCTTATACTTAACTCAAACTTGTAAACACCCTGTGTAAGGGAACGAACCATTGTAGTGCCTGAATCAGGGGCAGCGATGGCATAAGATACAGGTCCGTCAACCTTGGTCCAATGATATTTTTTGATTACCCCGTCGGGGTCAGACGATAATGATCCGTTCAGTAAAACACTGTCCTTGGGTAAAATGGTAACCTGGTCAGGCCCGGCATTGGCAAACGGACCTTTATTCGGTGTCGGAGTATACACATCATTATTCTTTGTACAGGAGAATAAAAGGGAAAAGAAAAAAACGAGCGTATATAAAGCTGGAAAAGATAGCGGTTTCATTTTATAAATTTTTAGTGATCGATCAAAAAATCTACCTTATTAAGTTCCCGCATCTATTCATATCAGCCAATGATGGCCATCACGAAAATTGATGATAGTTATCATTGGGATACTGTTTCCTATAAAAGTTGGTTAAGGACCAAAAAAAATCCTATGTACTTTTTATATACAGGTGTATTGTAAAAGAATACAATAAAGACAAAGAGGTAGGAATTAATTATGGACGTCCCTGTCTTAATTGCACAATGACCAGAAGACTGTGGGAAATATGAATTGTAATCGCTCCGGGTTTATTTGAAAGATGATCAAATACCCTAAAATGAGTATTGACTTGAGCAAAAGTATGTGCTAGCTTTAAGATAATTTCATTAGTGGTCCTGCACCTTATCCTACCCCGCATTTTCCTACCCCAACTATCTTTTATACTACTAATAAAAAGGAGGCATTTATGAGATTAGCATTATTTATGCTGATAACAGCTCTATTGCATGTTACCTGCACCTTCAGGGTTGTTTCACCCAAGGCATTTCAATCTTCATCCCAGGACTTTGATGCATCGGATGGATTTATCACCATTACGGTGACTTTTAACGAGGATGTTGACAAGAACACGGTAGTGATTGGCAAAACCTTTATCCTCGTAACAGAAAAAGTTCCGAATGCTCCCGGTGCATTTATTCCCACTCCAGACCCGAGAAAACTAATCTTCAAGACTACATCAAAAGTTAGTGATCTGCTTACTTTCGATCCCGATGGATTTTTTTCCCTTAAAATGATCGGTTCTGATACAGGCGACGGCGCCATAAAAACGGTGAACGGTCGGCACCTTGACGGGGATGGGAATAATACTAATGGGGGTGATTATTCAACAAGTTTTGTTATTGTGGGATAAACCAGGGAATCGGCGGACATAAAGAAGCAAGGAGGGTACCAGAGAGAGTAAAATTGAAATACTACACTGCGTACTTCGCGCTTCTCTGAGATCTCAGCGTCCCTGCCAGCTTCAATTATTTTACTGATTGTTTTCATGCCTGGGCAGGCATTTAACTCTTTGAAGAGTTCAATAGTTGGAGAGTTTAGCACCGCAAAGATCGCAGAGTTGTGCAGAGAGCACCAAGAGATAAAATTGAAAAACTACTCCGCGCACTTTGCGCTTCTTTTGAGTTCTCTGCATCCCTACTGTCTTCAGATTTGCAAGCCTGTGGCAGGCATTTGACTTTTTGAAGAGTTTGATAGTTGGAGAACTTAGCACCGCAAAGTGCGCAAAGTAACGCAGAGGGCGCCGAAAGAGTAAAATTGAAATACTTCTCCGGGTACTTTGCGCTTCGCTGGGTTCTCTGAACCTTAAGCTGTCTTGATCTGCTTTCAATATCACTAATCCAGATTAATTTGGAGAGATCATTATAAGTGGCGCAACAGATCCGACCGCTACATATTGCACTCCTGACCAGGTAATGCTGCTCAGTAGCGGCGGTGCATCACAGGTCTTGGTCCAGTTCAGTCCATCCACCGAAGAATAAATCCCAAAATTCATACTTGCCGCAACAAACTTACTGCCGCTCCAGGTTACACCCGGAGCAGAAAATGACGGGTTACTGTAAATATTCCAACTAACCCCATCGGCAGAAGTCGCCATGGCTGAATAACCCACTGCCGTATACCGGCTTCCTGAATAGGCAATATCAACCAGGTGTCCGGGTACCGTATTGCCTGACCGGTTCGTCCAGGTAATGCCATCGGGAGAAGTAAGAATGGCAGGGTAACCCCCGGATTTACCTACTGCAACATATCGCCCCCCGGCCCAGGTAATCTCCGACAATTCCCCAACGCTCAGTACAAAATCATTATTCGTCCAGTTGATCCCATCTGTCGAGTTAAAGATAGCGGTACTATTATTTGTCGAATTCCATCCTACTGCAACAATATTATTGCCGGAACTGGCTACCCCTTGCAGGTGGACTCCCGGGAAATTCGTTGACCTGGTAGTCCAGTTAACTCCATCGGGAGAAGTGAGTATAGTTTTTTGAGATCCTACTACTACGTATTGGGTGCCGGTCCAGCAGACGCCATGAAGAGAATGGAGGTCAGTACCCGAATTATGTTTGGTCCATTCGGCTCCATTTACCGAACTCATGATACTTCCGAATTCACCCAACGCCAGGTATTTATTATTTACCCATGCTACCTTCCACAATGGATACTGCTGCGAAACGATGAGCCAGCCACTGGCATCAGCATTAACTGTCATAGCAAAATTTCCGGTGAGCTTATTCGAACTGCTGCCATTTCCATCCACCAACCAGACCTGAAATGATTCGTTACCCGGTTTTGTGGGCATGGCTATCTCAATTATCCCCGCGATTGTACCGGAACTTTGGGAAGCACCCGGTACCGGCACCGTGAGATCACCGCCCAGGGAAGTCGTAATTCTCAATTGACTAATGCCATTCTTTGCATTGCTGTAATTGACTGTGCCATTAATATAGAAGGAAGGCAGATGAGGCTTGATGGTGGCGCTGTTGGGATTGTACTGGAGGTTGGAAATGGTGAAAGAGGGAGGTGTAACCGGGGGAGGATTGCTGTCCCCGTCTTTGCTGCAATTCAATCCGCTGATCATTATCAACAATGCCACGATGAGTTGTAGTTTCTTTTTCATTGCTGATTATTTTAAAGAACGCGGAAAGCTAACCTGCCTGTTATTACCAATCTATGACAGCTATCATTTATTGGAAGGACTCTAATCATTGCACCTGGTTTGTTACTGAATTCCCGCCCATCCTCATTTGCAAAATCTGCAAATCCGGGAAAAGCTTTGTCAAAATTCAATTCTGCCCAGCCTGCCCCGCCTGCTATTTTTAGGAAAATAATGGTTATGAAGTATTACCTGATCCTGATCCTGGTTTGCCTGGGCCTGCTTTCCTGCCGGAAAGAAAGCATCGACGAATTTTCAGGCGTCATGGTTTTTGATTATTTAACCGGTCAGCCCCTTAACCAGGCCCAGGTCCTGGGTATCCAGTATCATTCCTGTGGGCCATGGGTCATTGGTTATTGCGGGCAAACGGATACGCTCTTGGGTTATACCAATGCCCAGGGGAAATTTGACGACAACCGGGCCATCACTGCCTATGCGGGCAGCGATCTCGAAATCAGGAAAGAGCCTTACTACCCTTCCGGCCGTTTCCGGAATTGTTTATACAAAAAAGATTTTCGAAGCAATGCTGAAGCTTTCCGGTTGTTCAGGAAAGCGGTTTTCGAAATCAGCACAACAGCCCGGCAGGCTTATACGGATCCCCGCATTGTACTCCATGTATTTCCCTTACTCAGCGATGGTTCGGTGCTGGAGTTAACAGAAGATTATTTCAGGGAAAAAGAACTCTTTCCCCCTGTTTCAGCCACATTTTATGCGTTTGGCGCAGGCGATATGAACAATAGGATCATCGTGCTGAAGCGATCCGCTTCCTGGCAGGTGGATACTTTATTTAGAGGGGATTTCTTTCTCCCGGCAAATAGTATCAAACCGGTTGATATTCTGTATTGATTAAAGCGATCGTAGAAAAATTTGAAAAGCTGCCTCTTATTTCACCAAATCACTGCCGCTACCAGAGAATATAGGTCACCCCATTGATGCGTTGCCGGTTGTACCCGCTCTTTAACCCACCCATCATATCCCGGCGGTCCTGGCTGGAGTACCAGGCATATTTGTTATTCCCGATGCTCTTTATCTTGCCCGCATTGTGACGGTCATCAAAAACAGAATAATAAGTGATGGGTGTGGGCCCGATAGCTTTTAGTTTACCCCGAAAAGATTCTTGTTCAAAAACAGAATAGTATTCGAGCCGGTTAGTCCCTATGGATTTCATCCGGCCCTTCATCACATTATTTTCAAATTGCGAATAATAATCCAGCAATACCGTGCCGATCATCCTGATCTTACCCTTATGGGTATCATTTTCATAAGGCCCGTAATAGGAAATGGTACAGCTCCCGATCATTTTCACTTTACCTTTCGAAACCGAATCACCCTCCGAACCATAATAGATCACTCCACCGGCAAAGGGTTCCAGTTTAGGCGCATACCAGTCACCATAAATGGCCCGGATTTCTTTGCCCCATTCCAGCAGTTTCCCATCTTCCGATACACGGATCAGCACGCCCTGGTCGGTAAGAAAAGAATAATAGGTAAGTTGGGCGCCTCCTGAAAAAGTCACCTGGTTGAGCTCCTGCGCCGTCAGCAGGCAGTTCGCCAGCAGGCTGGTCAGGATAAGGCAGCTATGTTTCAGCACTTGCAACATCGTCATAAAGCTAATGAATTTGCGTGGACCGCTGACCCGGAATAATAGGGAAAAACCACGATCAACTATGATATCGAACCTGAATAATATATGTAAAAGGGTTCCTGTAAATTTGATCCTCGCTCAGGACCGGGCATACCGGTTTCTATATTCCATCGGCGTGGTACCGGTTACCCTTTTAAAAATGTCGCGGAAAGTCTGGATATCCGAATAACCCACTTCCAAAACAATTTCATCGATTGATTTTCTGCCCGCTTCCAGCTCTTTCTTGCTGGCTTCAATCCTTACTTTTTGCAGGTATTCGATAACCGTGCAATGCGTGCACTTTTTAAACCTTCTTTCAAAGGTCCGCCGCGTCAGGTGTAATTTGGCGGCCAGTTCTTCCACCGTAATTTTCTTTTCGTAGTTGTTCTCAATAAACTCCTGTGATTTCAGGATTTCTTCATCTTCGTGGTCCTTTAACCCGTTAAAAATAATAAAGGGCGTCTGGTTCACTTTATCAAGATTGACTACAAAATACTTCGCAATCCTTATTGCCATTTCGCGGTTGACGAATTTCTCTACAAGAAAAAGCAGGAGGTTCCAGTAAGCATTGCTGCCACCGCTGGAGTAGAGCC
>DASUMO010000397.1:0-3110 GCA_036277695.1 Chitinophagaceae bacterium | reverse complement strand
TGTTTACACTGGAAGTAAAATAATAAGCCCTTTTATTCAAAATATTATTGTTTTGTCAGCTCTTATGATGTCACCCGCTTAATAGGTGCCAATACCAACTGCCAAAAAGCCATTCAAAACCAGAGTGGCTTTTGCTTTTATAGACAGTAAGATTCAATTCCATTCCTGCTTAAGTGTTTTTATCTCCTTTTTCTTCTCCTTACATTTGCTCCCTTATTGCTTGTTATACATGATTGATACCACTATTTTGCTGAGAGCCTGGCGGCTCATGAGCCAGGCTAAATGCATGGCCGAAACTTATGAAGCTAATCGCAGTATCTGTAAATATGTACATTCCACTTCCCGCGGCCATGAAGCCATTCAATTGGCAACAGCTTTTCATTTACAACCCCAGGATTTTGTAAGTCCCTATTACCGCGATGAAAGTATGTTGCTGGGACTGGGGTTCACGCCTTACGAGCTAATGCTGCAATTACTGGCTAAAGGAGAAGACCAGTTTACAGGAGGACGGGAATATTATTCTCATCCAAATTACCGGGGTGATGATAAGCCTACTATCATTCACCAGAGCTCCGCCACCGGCATGCAGGTGATCCCCACCACCGGGATCGCTCAGGGAATCCAATATTGGGAAAAAGTGGATCCCTCCAAACTGAAAAAAGGAAATAATGGTGAGGCGCCCCTGGTGATTTGTTCCCTGGGGGATGCCAGTGTAACCGAAGGCGAAGTGAGTGAAGCTTTCCAATTTGCTGTATTAAAACAATTACCCATCATTTACCTGGTACAGGATAATAACTGGGGCATCAGTGTAACGGCCGGGGAAGCAAGGGCTATGAATGCCTATGAATTTGCTGCGGGCTTTACAGGCATGAACCGGGTACAGGTAGATGGAAGCGATTTTGAAGCTTCCTTCAACATCATGACAGAAGTCTGCGAGTCGTTGCGCAGGGAACGAAAGCCCTGGCTCGTTCATGCAACTGTTCCCCTGCTGGGACATCATACCAGTGGAGTACGTAAGGATTTTTACAGATCGGCCGAAGACTGGGCTCAGCATGAAAACGAGGATCCTAATCCCAAACTAAAAAGAAGATTATTAGAAAGAGGCGTTGGTGAAGATGAATTGAACCAGGTCGAAAAGCAAGCCGTCACCCTTGTTGAAGACGATTTTAACAGGGCGGTCGCAGCTCCTGAGCCCCAAACTTCAGGAGTTTCGGATCATGTATTTGCCCCAACTCCTGTAAAAGAAGAAAAAGGGACCCGGAGTCCTGCCGGGGCGGAAAAACTGATCATGGTGGATGCCGCTTTGTTTGCCATCCGTGAACTGATGGAGGATCACCCCGAAGCGCTGTTATATGGACAGGATGTGGGTCGGCGATTGGGTGGTGTTTTCCGCGAAGCGGCTACGCTTGCCGAGCGATTCGGAGATCACCGCGTATTCAATACAGCTATCCAGGAAGCCTATATCGTGGGTTCTACTGTGGGGATGAATGCATTGGGATTAAGACCCATTGTAGAGGTTCAATTTGCAGATTATGTCTACCCCGGCTTCAACCAGTTGGTCACGGAAATTTCAAAAAGCTGTTATTTAACCTGCGGCAAATTTCCCGTATCGATGATTCTACGGGTTCCTATCGGGGCTTATGGAGGAGGGGGGCCCTACCATAGTGGCAGCGTGGAAACCACGCTTCTGTCCATCAAGGGCATTAAGGTGGTATATCCCTCCAATGCTGCTGATATGAAAGGTTTGATGAAAGCTGCTTTTTATGATGGCAATCCCGTGGTGATGCTGGAGCATAAAGGTTTATACTGGAGCAAAGTACCGGGTACAGAAGAAGCAAAAACGCCGGAGCCTTCCAGAGACTATATCATCCCATTGGGTAAAGCAATTATTTGCCTGCAAGCTGATCCACAATTAATGGAAAATGGGGAAACAATTGTGATCATTACATATGGAATGGGAGTATACTGGGCCAAAGCTGCAGCTAAAAATTTTATGGGAAAGATCGAGATCGTTGACCTGCGTACACTTTATCCATTGGATGAAGACTTGATCTATGAAAGAGTAAAAGAACATGGGAAATGCCTGGTGCTTACAGAAGAACAACAAAACAATTCATTTGCTGAAGCGCTGGCAGGAAGGATTTCCAGGAAATGTTTTCAATGGCTGGACGCACCGGTAGAGGTATTGGGCGCCCTTAACCTTCCCGCAGTACCCATGAATATGGATCTTGAAAAAGCCATGTTACCGAATGCGGAAAAAACGGCGGCGGTATTACAGAAAATATTGGCGGGATAAAAGTTATTATAATACAAAATTCAAAATCGCGCAGCTCGCAACCCAAATTCCAAATGATCTCATCCCCATTTCGTAAATTGTAGATAATATTCTTTCTTATGAAAGAGATCAGGGATATCATCCAGGCATATAAACAAGCCCGGGCCGAGGGCAGGCAAACTGCCCTGGCCACCGTAGTACATGTGGAGGGATCTTCTTATCGCCGGCCTGGCGCACGGATGCTGGTAACTGATGAGGGCCAATTGACCGGCGCTATCAGTGGCGGCTGCCTGGAAGGGGATGCCTTACGCAAAGCCTTGCTGGTAATGAAAGAGAAAAGATCCATGCTGGTTACCTATGATACAATGGACGAGGATGATGCCAAATTCGGCGTGGGTTTGGGTTGTAATGGAATCATACAAGTGCTGATCGAACCCATTGATGCAAGCCTGGAAAATAATCCCATCAGTTACCTGGAAGCGATTGCCGCGGAACGAAAAAAAGCAGTACTGGTAACTCTTTTTTCCATGGATGACAGGAAAACTACACAGCCCGGCACTTGTATGTTATTAAAAGAGGATGGACACATGGTAAACAGGTCACCTCTTTTACAGGATACGCTGGAAAAGGATGCCCGGGATACATTCCGGACCCAGCAATCTTCCTTTAAAAAATATATTAATCCTTCCATCAACCTGACGGCCTTCATTGAACTTATCCGGCCGGCCGTTTCACTGGTTATTGCCGGGGCCGGGAATGACGCGATCCCCCTGGTGGAAATGGCTGCCATTCTTGGTTGGGATATTACCGTTGTGGATGGGAGAGCCAGCTATGC
>DASUMO010000396.1:0-2755 GCA_036277695.1 Chitinophagaceae bacterium | reverse complement strand
ATAGAAAACTGGAATATAGGTCATAAGGGCGATTATGATAAAGGCCGCCATGCATTTCAATGGGGATTGAGTTTTGACAAAACGTCGATTACAGACAAACTCCATGAATGGGAATACCAGGATTCTGCCGGCTACTCGCTTCCTTACCAACCCGACCTGCTTCGGTTGAACAAGGTAATAAAATCAGCCGCCGATCTATCCATTAATAAATATTCGGGCTACCTGCAGGATAATATCCTGCTTGGTGATTCTACCCATTCTACGACTATCAGTATCGGGATTCGCTTTAATTATAATTCACTGAATGAAGAATTCCTGGTCTCGCCCCGCATCGGCGCCAGCTGGAAACCGAACTGGAAAAAAGATATTGTATTCCGTGCTTCTGCAGGAGCTTATCAGCAGCCGCCCTTTTACCGGGAGTTGAGAAGATATAACGGTACCGTGAACCAGGGCCTGAAGGCACAAAAAAGCTGGCAGGGCGTACTGGGCTTTGATTACAATTTTATCGGGCTGGCCGGCCGGCCCATGCGCTGGACAACTGAAGCTTATTACAAATCCATGCGCGATGTAGTGCCTTATGATATTGACAATGTCCGTATCCGTTATTTCGGGGAAAATAACGCGAAGGCCTATGCAGCTGGTTTGGAACTGCGTTTATACGGCGAACTGGTAAAAGATGCAGAGAGCTGGATCAGCCTGGGTTTCATGCGGACCAAAGAAGATATTGAAGGAGATACTTACAAAGAGTATACGCTCAATGAAAGGAATGAACCCGTTGACAGTATTACACTTGAAAAAGGTTGGGTAAGAAGACCCACGGACCGGCTGGTCACATTCGGAATGTTCTTCCAGGATTATCTCGCGACCAATAAGAATTTCAAGATGTACCTGAACATGCTTTATGGCAGCGAGCTTCCTTACAATATTCCCGGCAGCACCAAATACAGGAATGGTTTGTTCATTGATCCTTATATCCGCGTGGATGTAGGATTTAGTGCTTTATTGCTGGACAGTGATCGCAGTAAGCGCCGCAGTCATAGCCCTTTTCGCAATTTTGAAAGCATCTGGGCCAGCCTGGAAGTGTTTAATATAATCGACAGGGCCAATACTATTTCATATTTACTGGTAAAAGATTTCTCCAATACCGTTTATACCATGCCCAATCGTTTAACACCCCGCCTGGTAAATTTCAAGATTGTAGCACGCTGGTAACCGGGAGAAACACTTCAGCGAGGAGAAGAATAAAATTCAGTATAGGAAAATTATTTCGACACCCAGAATTCGTCCGTCCAGTCATTGCATTGCAGGGGATGTTTTTCCAACTCGGCTTGCACTGCTGTTAACTGATCCGGTGTCAGGTGTTCTTCCAGGTAACCAAAAAACTTTCGTTCTTCCCAGCGGATATGACGCTCGACGAGGTCAGTGAGTGTAACAAAACATTCTTTTTCAGCTTCACGATCCAGGTTCAATATCAATTCCCGGATCTGTGCATGTTCATTTTTCATTTGCGCTGCCCAGGGATGATCAGCAGGCATATAAGGCAGTAAAATTTTTTCTTCCTGGTAAAAATGTTGCTTGGTATGTTCCTTCCAATACCACAATGTATAGCTCCGGAGTTTATCGATTGATGTTCCGTTCTTCAAGCCCTGCCGGATTTTCCAGACATACAATAATGCATCATGATGCTCCCGGCTTAGCGGTGAAAGTTGAGGGCTTCTTTTAATCGGCTTGATTTTATCCATCAGCAGCTGTTAATGACCAAAGGTAAAAGGAAAGAATTGAATGTTAAAAACCCGCGCAAAGCCTCTTCCCATAACTTAAAAAACAGTTTAACTAAAACTTTGGCAGGATTATTTCTATTCACAACTGTGAATAAGTACCTTTAGGATATAACAGATTGGATCAGTTATATTTGGTTACAGATGGGTGATGCTTTTGTATATGAAACAAAAGACGTGAAATAACCCGGTGCCACCCTCGCCGGTATTGTTGATATAAAATTGAAGCGAATTGACCGACACAATCATCAACCTTGAAACCGTAAACCCTATCGAGTTCTTCGGCGTAAATAATGGAAAGCTGGACATCCTCAAAAAAAAGTTTCCCCTGCTGAAAATACTCTCCCGCGGCACACAACTCAAACTAAGCGGAGCTCCTGAACAAGTGGAATCGGCGAGGGAAAAAATTTCCCTGATTGTTTCTTACCTGGAGCGAAACGGCCACATGAGTGAAAATTATTTTGAGCAGATACTTGGTGGCGATGATGCGGAAACAGTAGACAATTTTGTAGAAAGGAATCCCAACGATGTCCTGGTATTCGGCCCCAATGGCAAATCGGTGCGGGCACGCACGGCCAACCAGAAAAAAATGGTGCAGATGGCCGAAAAGAATGATATCGTTTTTGCGATCGGCCCGGCCGGTACGGGTAAAACTTATACTGCTGTTGCCCTTGCCGTTCGTGCATTAAAAAATAAACAGGTAAAAAAGATCGTGTTGACCCGCCCCGCGGTTGAAGCCGGGGAAAGCCTGGGATTCCTGCCCGGCGACCTGAAAGAAAAAATTGATCCTTATCTACGACCATTATACGATGCACTGGATGATATGATACCAGCCGACAAACTGGGTTATTATATGAGCACCCGGACCATCGAAATCGCTCCCCTTGCTTATATGCGGGGCCGGACCCTGGATAATGCCTATATCCTTCTGGATGAAGCGCAGAATGCTACAGATCTCCAGCTCAAAATGGTCCTGA
>DASUMO010000395.1:0-12652 GCA_036277695.1 Chitinophagaceae bacterium | reverse complement strand
TTTTTATCAAGCTCTGCATCATCGCTGCCACCAATGTGACCTTTGACTCTTTCTGCTTCATCTTTTAATTTATCATAAGTTTTATGTGTCCATTCAATATTCTCCATTACCAAAAAGCTATCTATCACTTCAAGATCATATACAAGCACTTTTTCTGATCGCTTATCTTTTCCATCACTACTTTTAACAGTAAGTGTATATTCTCCGGGATATTCAGCCGTCCAACCAACAGTATAAGTTCCGTTTTCAGCGAGGTCAATCTTATCATTATCATCTGTTTCGGGACCCTTGACATGAAACTCTACATTCTTGAATTCTCCGTATTTGACACTACTACCGGTGACAAGTACCATACCTCCTTTAAAAACCTTGTCCGCCGATACCCACATTTGTATAAATCCTTCGCCTACGGCCATTCCATCGCCGCCTTCAGATCCGGAAGGTGATGATGACCCCGTCGTAGCACCTTGTTTTGCTCCAGTATTACTGTTATTTTTTTCTTTGCTTTTTGTATCATTTTTTTGTGGAGGGGTTAAAAGACTGTCGATAGCCTGGTCTGTCTTTTGAATTGCTTTTGATCTCACTTTCCATTCTGCATGGTTCTTGGCATCATTCAAGACTTTTTTTAGTATTTGGGAGTGGCAAATATTTCCCGTCAATAAACAAAATAAAATGCAGTAAATGATTTTCATATTCCAAGTTTTATTTCATGGAGAAGCCTGATGAGGTTTCATACATAGTTAGGCAAGCCCGGCAAACCGTTTATGGGCGTTTATATATTTCAAAACCGGAACCCCCGGCAACCGTATTTATTACCAGGTCATTTTTGCTGACTGAAACTATATATAGGTTCATCGGGTATTTAGTGCCGGCCATATCCTGTATGGCGATTCTTTTTCTCCCATCCTCTTCGGTAACAATTTCGTATCTACCATCCATTACAGTTTGGAATTTGCAGGTGCCATCAGCGTTCAGTTTCATATAACCTGTATTTGCAATCGCCGTTTTTTCTTCATCCTCATCAATTTTGTGGTTGCCGTTGTCATCCCGGAGTATTTTAACCAATGTCCATTCTCCCAGGATATTTTCCATATCCTGGGGAATAGTAAGAGATCCGGCCTTATCCTCCGTGTTCGCCTGACTGTTTTCTTTCACGGTTTCTTGGGTTTCGGCCATATTTTTCTGCGCACCGCTCTGTGATTTACTTTTACAGGATAATACAGCGGGGAATATTGCTGCAATGAATAATGCGGCAATGATCGAAATAGAGAAGCTTTTATTCATACCTATTATTTTTATTGATGTAGTGATTTGTTTTTATTTCCAGATGAATAACCCGTTGCTTCCGGGCTCCTTGATATCTAATTCATCTTTCGTTACTTTTATGATTGATTTTTCAGTATATACCGGGATGTTCTCTCAACAGTAACTTATAACCGTTTAAATACTTCAAACTGGGATCCACCCAGTGCGATTCTATTTATTATTAGCTCGTTATCCGTTACTGAAAGAATATACCGGCCGCTTGTAGTTTCGCTGCCTGTCCTGTCATACATCATTATTTTTTTCCTGCCATCATCTTTGGTAACGATCTCATAACTTCCTTCCAGTTTTGCAATCGTGTATTCGCAGGTGCCATCAGCATTCAACTTCAGGTAATCTTGCATAACAGTTGATGCATCTTTTTCCTCATCCGGGTCAACTTCATGATTGCCATTGTGATCCGGTAAAAATTTAACCAGTTCCCATTCTCCAACTATATTTTTCATGTTCTCCGGAACAGGCACAAGCTTCGCATTTGTTTTTTGCTGGTCATCGGCGTTTGATGGACTGTTTTCTTTCATGGTCTTTTCAATCTTATTCATATAGTTTTCTGCATCTCTTTGGGATTTACTTTTGCAGGATGCGTAAAGAAGCAGCAATACTGGCATTAGAAATGTGCCGAATAAAAGATTTTTTCTCATTGGTAAAATTTATATGGTGAAATGAAATGTTTATTTTATCCGTTTAAAGAACCAAAAGGATGAAGGTTCGCCTGCCTCGATGATCTGTAAGACAAGCTCGTCTTTCTTTACCGAAGTTATTTGGTAGATATCCGGTAAAGGATCCTGGTCCTCTTCACTTTCAATTCTTTTCCTGTACACTTTCAGCATCGGTCTGCCATTCTCCATTACTTTTTCATACCGGCCTGTAAATATTTGTTGCATCCTGCAACTCCCATCGACATTGAGCTGTAGCAGATAATTATTGGAATATCCCTTTTTCATTTCTGCTTCATCCGGGACGCGGTTGCCATTATCATCGAAAACTTCGAGTCGTAATTTCCAGGTGCCTACAATACCGTTCACCGAAGGGTTAACAGTTGTTGACTGGCTCTCGGTTTTTTCCGGCAATGAATTTTTTGTCAATTGTGTGTCATTGGTGGCTGCTTGATTATTCCCGCAATTGATCAGCAGAGAGCTAAGTGCTACGAAAAGGGTCATTGATGCTGGTTTCATTTTGAAAAATTGAGGTTATGATTATTTAATTCGCCTAAAAACAATAAAGGCCCCGCTGGATCCTATAATGAGTTCTTTATTGGTTAGTTCAGCAATTGAATACCGCAGATTGTCTCCACCCTGGATCATAAGTATTTTATTGGCATTTTCTTCTTGAATTGTATAAGTGCCTTTGAATTGAATGTCTTTGTCCCGCAGGCAGCTGCCATCTGCGTTGAAGCGAAACCAATTAAAACCAAGGTTTGTATTCGAGGGCTTTTTCTCATCAGGCTCTAACTTATAATTTCCGTTTTTATCAAAGCAGGTATATTGCTGTTCCCACTCGCCGACAATACCATTACCTGGTGAAGCGGGTGCTGATTGTATTTCCTGGTTATTTTCTGTTGCTGTACTATTCCCAGGTTGCGATTGATCTGCAGTATTGTTATTGCTGCAGGAAATCAGGAATGTGATAATGTAAAGCGGTAAGTATTTCATATGACCAATTTTATTTTCAACAATTAAAAACTCATTTTAGGTTAATACACAATGATCATCACCGGACGGTCGGTGCCTGAGTTATCTGGCAGCCTTGTATTTATGGATAATCTATTGAAGCCAGGACCAGTTCGCTGGTAAGCAGCTGTTACCGGTTGGTTAACCGTTTCGACGGTAACAGAGAAAAAGCATAAAGAAATATCAAAAGGGAAATCCACGTAATACCAACCAGAGGTTACATATATAGAGCCAAACCCACTACAGTTGTTTGCTCCGGTGAGGCCATTGTAGCAGCGTATAATAGTTCCATCGCCGTTCAGGTATACCATCGCTTTGGGCAAACCATAGCTTCCAGCATTTTGTGTTATATTTCCTTGCATATATATCGGACCGTTATTCGGTTGTATGCTGAACCGGGTATGAGTATAAGTTTCGTCTGCTAAGTAGAATTGATTGCCGTTATAGTTTAGTGATGTACCTATAAACCAGCTTTGAGAGCTAACGCCGATTCCAGATCGCATATAAAACCGGGCCCAGGAGTTGGTACCACCTGTTGCATGCGAAACAAAATGTGCCGCATCTCCAAAACTTCTTGCCCCGCCTGCAATATCAAGCCGGTAACCGGCAAGTGGTGCCGTTGTTCCAATCCCAAGTTGACCAGACTGAGTAAGTGTCATTTGCTGGATGCCATCATTGGTAAAAAAATGCAACGGATGGTTAGATATTGTACCAATCCAGCCTCCCGAAGAATTCAGGTATGTACCCAAACGTCGTGTGCCGTCTGTGTGTTCAATACCATAGCCACCTAAGCCTAAGATGTTCGAATAAACGGTGAGTTTGGTTGTCGGGCTTTCTGTGCCGATGCCAATATTTCCTCCAGATGGGTTGATGTATGTGTTCGCTCCGTCAACACTCAGATAAAGCGATTGTGCGGTTCCTGTTCCATAATTATATCCGGTGATCTTCATGTTTGCCCCCGGCCCTCCCTGCAGGACAAGACTATTGCCAGAAGTAGCATCCGTTATTCTCTGCTGTGCTCCCAAACCAGTGCCTCTGACTTCAAGGCCTGAGCCAGGGGTCGTCGTACCGATACCAACGTATTGGGCATAGGAGATACTATTGTAAATACAAACGGCAAACAGGAAAATGCTTTTTCTCATAAACGGTTTTTTTCGATGTTAAGAAAAGGATAGGTCGGTATTAAAGGATATTCTATTTCGTGGTAAGAGTGCACTGCTTTATTAAATTGGATACATAAATCAATTCGGTGGATAACAAACCTCCATACCTGCATACAGGGTTCTGCCGTTTATGCATCTAAATCCCGGTTGCAGCCTGATCGTGGTGCCTGCTTTATAAAGTAATGTCCCTCCTAACGAAACATTCTGTGTGCTGTTAATGACTGCAGCCTTATAAAAAGCCCCGCCTCCCGGTGAATTGCCCGATAAGTTGAGGGTTAATGTGCAATTGCCGCAGGAATTGTTGACATTATTCAAAAGCACCTGCCTGTTGGGCGCAGTGATAATGTAGAAATCCATCAATGTTTTTTGGTCATTTGTAAACATGTACATGCAGGCATCGTTGGTATAGTCCATATAATTCATGAACATAATGCCGGGATTTGCATTAGTGCAACTATCTGTAAGCGGGAAGCCCGGGCAACCACCTGTCGAAACCAGCTGGTTGGGGGTGTCATCAACTCCGTCAGAACCGGAGCAGCGATCCGCCATTGTTTGATCATCGCCCCAGATATGCCTCAGGCCGAAGAAATGGCCTACTTCATGTGTTAATGTTCTTCCCTCATCATAAGGACTTGCAGCAGTGCCGGTATTCCCAAAGGCATTATGTCGGATGACAATGCCGTCTTCTACTCCATCATTTTCCCAGGGAAAACTTGCATATCCCAATCTGTTTGTGACACCATTATTAAGATTAGGGGCTATCCAGATATTTATGTATTTATCCGTTGGCCATGCATCAGACCCTCCGGTATTGTTATGTTTTGGGGAGGGTTTTAATACAAAATTTGTCGAGTCTGTATATCTTCTTACAATGCCGTTTGTGTAATTGCCATTGGGATCTTTCGAGGCAAGACAGAATTTAATTTCACAATTTGCTACCAGCCCCTGCCAGGCAGCCGGAGTGTTTGTCCAGTCTGCATTCAGTTTCTGAAAATCATTATTGATGATATCAATTTGAGAAAATACCTGCGCATCGGAGATATTGGTAGCATCCCCTGTATTGTTATTGTACAAAATATGTACAACAACCGGGAAAACCCGGACAGCAGTTGGCCTTTGTAATTGAGTTGACAACCAGGAACGGTACTTTGCTGTCATGGAGTCGTAAAGAGATCGAAGCGCCGGATTTTTCATCAACTCATCAGGTGATGGGGCTGAAGTGCCGCAACTGCGTTGTGTTAAACCCGGAAAATAAAATGCTGCCTGGCAAATGAATAACAGAATAATCTTGCACATCCTTTTTTTCAGAACGAAAATTGTTTGTCCCATCTCAGTCTTTTTTAACCAGTTCTGAAATTCTATCTTCTAAATTATTAATCCGCTTATCCTGTTCAATAACATATAAAGTGAGCTCCTCAATTTTTTCCATCATTTTTTTCTGTACATCTCCTACGTGCAAACCGTTCGATTCAATTTCAGCGGCGGTGGGTATATTGGGCAGGTGTTTGTTTTGTTGTATAAATTTTTCCAGTTCATCCAGCGATGGCAGTTTATAATTTTTGTCAAACACATAATCTGCCCACCCGGATTCAACAATGACTTCTTTGCTGCGTATATTGCCGTTAACTGCCAGCGCATATCCGGTGGTATTATAAGTGTTTATGCCTACACCCCCTTGCATATAAATGGCCCCGCCATTAGGCTGGATGGCGAAGCGGGTGAGGTTAAAGGTCTCATCCCCGATATAAAGCTGATTACCGATAAAATTCTGCGATGTCCCAATAAACCAGCTTTGACTGGATGAACGCATATAAAACCGGGCCCAGGAATTAGTGCCACCGGTAGTCTGTGCAACAAAATGTGTGGTGTTCCCAAAGCTTTTTACAGGCCCCGCTATATCAAGCAGGTAACCGCCAAGTGGCGTTGTTGTCCCAATCCCGACCTGGCCCGCTTGTGTGAGCGTCATTTGTTGTCCGCCATCATTGGTATAAAAGTGCAGCGGGTGATTGCTTAAGGTACCAATCCATCCACCAGTGGAATTCAGGAAGGAACCCAATCTCACTGTTCCATCTGTGTGTTCAATCCCGTAAAAATTCGAATAAACAGTCAGCTTGTTTGCTGGAGCACTTGTACCGATGCCAACATTCCCTGCATTTGGATTGATGATCGTGCTGGCCCCGTCCACACTCAAATAGAGCGGTTGCGCGGTAAACGTTCCGTAATTATAACCGGTAACCTTCAGGTTTGAGCCTGCTCCGCTCTGAAGGACAAGAGTATTTCCAGAAACGGGGTCCGTAATTCTCTGTTGAGATCCCAAGCCAGGGCCTTTTAATTCAAGACCCGAGCCCGGAGTCGTTGTGCCGATGCCAACATTTTGGGCGTAGGAAAAGCTGGTGTAAATACACAAGGCGAAATGGAAAAGGCTTTTTCTCATAAAGAGGTTTTTTGTAATTGATAAACTAAATTCACTATATGCTTTCCTTATTTCAATTACATTGGATGTATTATTATTTTTTTTAACAACGTAGCTATTCAGATCTCTGTCTTACAGCATCAACTCCGCTGCAGGAGGACTGAATGCGAAGAGCTGGCCTGCAATGCTTCCAGCACTTTTTTTCTTTTTCTCCTGGAAATTTCCGGCCTGTAATCCCCGGGAAGAATAATTTGTCCATTATTGTCAATGCCTCGTATATGTTTCCTGTTTACCAGGTGGGAGCGATGTACCCGGAGGAAGCCATATCCTTCCAGCAGCAATTCGTAATCACGCAACACTCTTGCTGCGAGTAAAGGTTTGCGGTTTATAAAATGGAAATAGGTATAATTGCTGCTGGCCTCCAGGCGAATGATATCTTCCGGCCTGATAAAACAGGGGCCCCCCGATACTGAAACGGAAAGCAGGGCTGAGGAATCCTTGCCAGTTATAGTAGTATTCAGCATATTATTTTTTGTGACTACAAAACCAGGGCCTTTAACCAAATAAATGTGGGGTCAACCGTTTCGGTTTTTCATACGGTAGTAGAGGATGGTGGCATTACGGAAACAAAAATGAGAAACCAGACAGGGAGTGCTACCTGCTCAAATGAGTAGAAACGGTAAGGAAATTGTCAAACGATATGTTCGCTGAGAGCTTTTGCAATGGCTTCTTTGCCACAGTTGACATGAAGTTTCTGGTAAATATTTTTCAGGTGGAAGCGGGCGGTGTCAAATGAAATACTGAGTTCGGCAGCGATCATCTTGGCGCTATAACCCTTTATTAATAGTTGTAATACTTCTACTTCACGCGGAGATAATTGGTATTGGTTTTTTTTGCCATGCTGGAAACTGTCCAGCACTTTGCGCGCAATTACCGGGCTCATGGGTGATCCGCCGGCCATCACTTCCTGGATGGCATCAATCAGTTTCGCCGGCGGCGTCTTTTTGAGCAGGTATCCATTGGCGCCTGCACAAAGGCATTGGAATAGTTTTTCGTTATCCTCAAAAACCGTATACATGATAATGGCGGTTTCCGGTCTTTCCTCTTTGATCATGGCCACACCTTTAATTCCACTGTCGCCAGGCAGGTCGATATCCATCAGTACCACATCGGGTTTATAAACCCTGGCTATAATGGCCGCATCGGTGCAATGGCTGTAGTCGCCTATTATCTCGTATTCTTCCATGCCCCTGAAAAGCGCCACCAGTGATTCCCTTAACCTGTCATTGTCTTCAAATAAAGCAATCTTAATTGGCATTCATTAGTTCATTTGGAATTCCGCGCCAGTTTTGTTCAAAGCCGGAATCTTATTTTGAAATCGAATTTACATACCAGCTATTCACGCATCGCTGCTCATTTGAGCAGTACCTTATTTACGGGCATGATAATCTCAATAACCGATCCTTTCCCGCTTTCTGAATGGATGCTGATCCTGCCTTTCCACTTCTCTACTCTTTTTTTCAGGTTATTCAAACCATTGCGGTGGGTAATGGCACCGGGATCGAATCCTCTGCCATCATCGCGTATGACCATTTTTACCGAATGATCAACCGTACTCAAATGAACCCAAACAGTTCTTGCCTCTGCGTGTTTATAAATATTATTCAACGATTCTTTATAAACAAGGTACATGTCCCGTCGTTGTTCCATGCTCAGTTTTTTGCTCGCCGCTGCAGGATCCAGTTCCAGGTAACAGGAGGTTGTAGTATGATCAAATAATTCCGCCGCGAATCGCCGCATCCTGACCAGTATTTCTTCCACCGTATCATTTTTGCTGTTGACATTCCAGATAATATCGTCCATGGCCTGGCTTGAACTATGTACTTCTTCGGTAATGCGACGCAGGTATTTTTCGGCTTCGGGAGGATGGCCCAGGTTTTTTGTGCCCAGGGCGGACAGGATGCTGATATTGGTCAACGCCGAGCCAATATCATCGTGCAGATCGGTAGCAATACGATCCCTGGCTTTTTGCCACTTGATCCACTGGCTTAACCGGTACCAGTAAATGCCATATAGCAGCAGGATGATCAATAATCCCAGGAGCAGGTAGAACCACCAGGTTTGCCAGAAAGGTGGATTTATTTCAAAATGTAAACGGGTAACTTCCCCGGGTTCTTCATTCCAGCCATGGGCTCTTACTTCAAAAGTATAATGACCGGGTTGCAGGCTGGCATAAGAAATACTATGCTGGTTGCCGGGTATGCTCCAGGCTGTATCCGCTGAACCCACCAACCTGTAACTGTACAGGATTGTTTTTTCATTGATAAAACCGGGTGCAGAAAATTCGAAAAACAATTGATTGCTGCCATAGGGGATTGAAAACTTGTTTTTCGGTAAGTCCGGCATCAAATGCGTGGAATCCCCGATCCTCATGCTGGTCAGGTATAGGGGGGGAGGTGGTAGGGTATCGAGTTGGTCATCGCGAAACCTGATAAGTCCTGAATTCGTCCCGCACCAGATTATATTGCCGGGGGCAGGACTAATGCATCTAACTTCGCCAAAAAAATTATTCAGCTTTCCAAAATCAAAGACACGAAATCCATCTTGGCCGGCAATCAGTTTGTTAAGCCCGCTATGGGTGCCGATCCAGATATTAGCGTTTTGATCTTCTGCAAACGTACTGATCCAGTTTGAACTCAGTCCCTGTTTCTTATCCAGGTTTATTTGCTTTACGGGTGTACCGTTCCGCGTACTGATCCGGACCGCTCCATGATAGCGCGTCCCAATCCAGATATTCCCTTCCCGATCCCTGAAACTGCTCCTGATATGGCGGTCGGGAACCAGGTAAGTAAAATCTTCTGTTTTGAATGATAGTCCATCTTCCTGGTAAGTGATGGTAATCCGGTATAAACCGCGGTCCCAGGTACCCGCCCATAAATAACCCTGCGGGTCAAAGACCATTGCGGTGATTCTATATTCATTGGAAGGAATTGTAGTTGTTCTTCCATTACTGTAGACAACTATCCCATTCGCTGTACCCAGGAAATAATTGTCATACTGGTCAACAACGATGCTGAAATACCCTTTACCTGGAATGGGGTTGAGTAGCTTTTGAGCAGAAGCGGATGGATCAGTTATACGCGAAAAACCCTGATTTGATGTCACCAGCAGGCTCTTCCCATCCCTGTCCTGGATCATGTTACTATAATAAGTCATTTGGCTGATGGGTTTTAGCTGGAAATCCTTTTCGCGAAATGTAAATAGCTGTGTGGCATTATTGATGTAGTAACCAAAATCTTTAATGGGTACAAGTGCATCGATCCGGTCGCTCACCAGTCCATTTTCCATTGTGATAAAGTGGGGATCGTTTTTCATAACCAGCTTTACCAACCCCAATTCAGAACACATCCATATATTTTTCTCCTTGTCCTGGTAGAGGTTGGTGACCAGGTTGGTCGGAAGCCCGTTTTTAGTAGTAAACAACTGAACTTTTCCGTTTGCGGATACCCTGATTAATCCATTCATTGAACTTAACCAATAATTTTGGTCAGCATCTTCAAACATGTAAAGAAAACTCTGGCTTTTACTTATCATGGGATGTTGCAGCGAGGGAGGTAGAGGTAAATAACGGATCGGTTCATTTCGCTTTTGCACCGGGTCCAGCAAACGGATGCCCTGTTGACTGCAAATCCAGATATTATTCCTTGCGTCTTTTGCCAACGAAGTAGCCGCGTAGTTTTCTGCCTTGGAGAAGGGTTTCATTTCGCTGTCAAGAATGACCGGTTCATTGTGCATGTTAAGCACGAGCTTCAGCGAATCATTGATAATGGCCATATCCTGCACGGAAATGATAGGCTGTTCTTTGGCAGACTCTAGTTTGCCATCCCTGAACGACAAGATTCCCCTGTTATCCGTTATAGCGTATACAACAGACCTGGATTCTTCAATAAAACGGTTGACTACGATACTGTCATTGGGTTGGTTTACCACCCTGTTATCTTTGATATAGTCAATATTCCCATTGTTATCGGCGATATATAATTTCCCATCCCTGTCTTCATAGATATCATTAATCAATTCGAATGCCAGGCCATTGTCGGAATTAAAATTGGTGAACTTATTCCCGTCGTATTTGCTGACACCTTCCCAGGTGGCGATCCAGATAAAACCGCGGGAATCCTGGCGTACACCCCGCACCTGGTTCGACACCAGGCCATCCTGCACGGTATAGGTTTTGAAAATAACAGGTTGGCTTTGTATTGCCAGGGATAAAACCAGCAAGCAGCCCAACAAGACAAACTGTACATTCATTTCTATAAATGTACTTGAAAAAAGAAGTTTTTCGAAGAGTTGAAATTGAGGACCGGGGTTCTTTTTATCAGCAATTAGGTTCTATAGGCCGATTGTTTATTCCGGGACCCTTTTTTTCAACTGTTCAATTTCCTTTTTCAGGGTTTCTATCATTTGCTGCTGTTCCTGGACAGCTTTTACCAGGGGCATGACAAATTCTGAATAACGCAGGCTATATAATCCATTGGTACTAACCGGTACTTCAAGTCCGCTGAAATCATAACCCGATTCTTTTGCCGCCTGTTCAACCTCCTGCGCGATAAAACCAGTCATGCGTATTTTTTCGATGTCATATTTTGTGTCCCACTCACTTTCGTCTCTCTTAACCGGGTGGACCAGTTGTTCCTGGTAACGAATGTTTAAATTATAGGTTACTGGACGCAACCTCGTGATAAAAGCCAGACCAGGAACATTTTCGGCTATATTGCCTTTTATCCTGGCGTCGCTATACGTACTCCACCCTACCTGCCCGCCAATCCATGAAACACTTGTGTTACCAATTTCAACCCGGTTGTCGACATCATTGATTCCCCCCGACGTATGACCAAAACAGGAAGTGTTATCCAGGTTAGCCAGGTCAAAATAGGCGCTCCGTCCGAACGCAGCGTTGTTAATCCCCGTCGTGTTGAAGTAAAGGGAGTTCATCCCAATTGCGGTGTTTGCATTTCCCGAACTATTATTAAATAAGGACTGGTATCCGTTGGCTGTATTGTTTTCGCCTCCAAAATTTGTGCGGAGGGCATTGGTCCCGGTGGCGCTGTTATAACTTCCCCCGGCATTATTCAGCAAGGCCTGGTAGCCCAGCGCCGTGTTATTATTACCGTTATTATATAGAGGATCATCACCACCCTTCATCGCCTGGTATCCAACTGCTACATTATGATTGTCAAAACTGCTGTATGTGCTATACGAACTCATCATTGCTTCATAACCAATAGCCGTGGCATGATTGCCTGCGCGGCTATACATAAGTGCATTCCCTCCATAAGCGGTGTTCTTATCACCTGTTACATTGTTCAGCAGCGCCCTCATACCCGCTGCGGTATTATCGTTTCCGGAACTGTTATACTCGAGCGTAAGCGCGCCCAATGAGGTATTATTACTACCGGTAGAATTGTATAATAGTACATGACTACCGATAGCGGTGTTTTGATCTCCTGAACTATTCGTGTAAAGTGCCCTGATTCCATGGGCTGTATTGAAGGTTCCTTCCGTATTAAGATAGAGTGCTTCAACTCCAACTCCCGTATTATGATTTCCAGTCGTATTGGAATAAAGTGCTTTTGACCCATGAGCCGTATTGAACCCTCCCGCCGTATTCGCATACAGGGCTTCATTCCCCGTGGCGGTATTATTACTTCCCGTAGAATTGTTTCGCAAGCTTTGATAGCCCAGAGCTGTATTGTTAGCGCCGAAATTGCTGGCAGGCGTGGCAGAGCCCCTTAATGCCTCGAACCCTACCGCTACGCCATGATTGTCAAATGGAGTGGTAGTATTGTTGGCATAACGCATTGCGTTGAAACCAATGGCCGTCGCATTGTTTCCTGTTTCATTATTGTAAAGTGCATAGGCACCCAGTGCTGTATTCTGTCCACCCGTGGTATTGGCATACAGCGAACCGATTCCGCCAGCGGTATTATAATTTCCTTCGGTGTTCGAATAAAGCGCTGAAACTCCAGTAGCAACATTAAAGACTCCTATGGTATTCTTAAAAAGTGCCAGCATGCCGGTGG
>DASUMO010000394.1:0-13451 GCA_036277695.1 Chitinophagaceae bacterium | reverse complement strand
GGGCCACCCCTGCCCCTGTTATCGGTCCTGCTAAATCCGCCACCGCCCTGTCTTTTCTCCTTATCGGGAACGGCGGTTTGTTTGTTATCCTTTTTCTCGATAGGAATACGTTTGCGTTTTCTTTTCTCATCTTTCTTGGGCCGGGTATCACTGTCCAAAGGCAGGTCTATTTTTCCCAGGATCTTGGGACCGGTCAATTTTTCGACCTCTATATTCTCAATGACAGGAGGCAGATCGTCTTCTTCGGTTACCGGGGTTGTTTCGACTTCGGGAACCACGGTTTTCGCAGCGATTACGGCCTCTTCTTCCTGTTCTTCTTTTTTTGTTTTTTTCTTTTTGGTCTCTGCGGGTTTAACTTCCGCGGCTGCCACAGTCTCTTCTTTCTTCCTGGCAGTCTTTTTAGGCCTGGTGGAAGAATCGATGGTAGAGAGATCAATTTTATCCAGCACTTTTGGCTTTTCAATTTCCGGTGCTTCCAGTTTCACCACTACTTCTTCTTCCTTTTTGGGTTCTTCTTTCTTAGGTTTTTCCTCAACCACCGGGGGAGCTGCGACAGGTTCTTCTTTTTTAACCGTTTTCTTATCTTCTTTCCGGAAAAGAATTTCTTCTTCTTCTTTTTTCTTTTTGGCTTCTGCCAATGCGCCTTTGGGCAGGTCTACCTGGTCGCTTTTCAGCTTGGCAGCTTTATCCTGCTGAAATTCCTGCTGTAAAGCACGATACATATCTTCTGAAAGCTTGGAAGTAGGCTTCAGGTCATCTTTTGGAAATCCCTTGCCGATCAGGAAATCCATAAGGGTATCCTGCCCCACATTGAATTCCTTGGCGGCGGCTAATAATCTGGGAAGTTTTGTTTCTGCCATTCAGTTTGTTTATTTGTCAATAGTCAATGGCGAATAGTGAAGAGGGTGAATGAAATTTTACCATTCACTATTCACCATGCACCTGCTATTCTTTTTGAAATTCTTCCTGCAACACTTTGCGAACCTCGTCAATGGTTTCTTTTTCAAGGTCAGTGCGGCGTTCCAGTTCTTCGGGTGTTAATTTCAGCACGCTGCGTCCTGTATCACAACCGATGCGTTTCAGTTCATCAATCACCCAGGTCTCTATCTCATCGCTAAATTCATCCAGGTCAATATCAAATCCTTCTTCTTCTTCTTCGGTATCGCGGTAAACATCCAGTTCAAAACCGGTCAGTTCGCTGGCCAGTTTGATATTGACACCCCGGCGTCCTATCGCCAGTGAAACCTGGTCTGGTTTGAGATAAACATTTGCATGCTTACGTTCCTGGTCCAGTTCCATGCTGGTAATCTTGGCGGGTGTCAGCGCCCGCTGGATCAATAATTGAATATTGCTGGTCCAGTTGATGACGTCGATATTCTCGTTCTTCAGTTCCCGTACTATACCATGTATCCGGCTTCCTTTCATTCCCACACAGGCGCCTACGGGATCGATACGATCGTCATAGGATTCCACGGCCACTTTTGCCCTCTCTCCCGGATCGCGGACTATTTTCTTAATAACAATCAGCCCGTCAAAGATTTCCGGTACTTCTATCTCCAATAATTTAGCCAGAAAATCGGGTGAAGTTCTGGAAAGAATGATTACCGGGTTATTATTTTTCATATCTACCTTCTTGACGACGGCCCGGATATTCTCTCCTTTCTTGAAATAATCCTGGGGGATCTGTTCACTTTTCGGCAAGATCAATTCATTTCCTTCCTCATCCAGCAGGAGGATCTCTTTTTTCCAAACCTGGTACACTTCCGCACTGATGATCTCCCCGATCCTGTCGCCATATTTTTTCGCCAGTACATTTTTCTTCAGGTCACTGATCCGGCTGGCCAGGGTTTGCTTGGCAGCCAGGATAGCCCGGCGGCCAAAATCATAGAGATCTATTTCCTGGTAAAGTTCTTCTCCTACTTCAAAGTCAGGTTCAATTTTTACAGCATCGGAATAGGCAATCTGGGCCAGGGGATCTTCCACCTGTCCATCTTCCACGATCATCCGGCGTCGGATAATTTCCAGGTCCCCTTTTTCAGCATTCACGATTACATCGAAATTCTCGTCACTCCCGTATTTTTTTCGCAACAGCGTCTTAAATACGTCTTCCACAACTTTCATCATCGTGGGGCGGTCGATATTTTCCGCATCCTTGAATTCCTGGAATGCTTCAATAAGATTGATACTTGCCATAACGCTCGAATTTTGTAAGGTCTGAGATAAGAAGCTTTAAGCCTGGGGTTATGAGCTTTGAGCCAGGGCTCGCAGACGCCAGCCAGGGGCTTATTGCTTTTCTCAAAATTTAATTTGAATTTTTGTAGTTTTTATTTGATCAAATGGTATAGTGTGTTGCACTATTTCTTTTTTCTTTCCTTTTCCTTTTTCTTCCTCCAGCCGGATTGCCTCTTCATCTAACTCTACCAGTTTTCCTTCTTTTTTCACTCCATCAGTCAGGAGTACTTCCACCTGCCGGCCGAGGTTTTTCCGGTATTGCCGGTGCATCTTCAGGGGTTCATCCAGCCCGGGAGAAGAAACTTCCAGCGAAAAATCGCCGTTGGGAAAAAACTGGCTTTCCTCGATCTCCTTATAAAGACGGCGATTCAATTGCACCAGTTTCTCAATACTGATACCCTGGTCTGCGTCGATGAATACCTTGATATTATTGGTGGGCTTGATCCGGAGGTCCACCAGGAAAAATCCGGGTTCCGGGGCGATCAATGCCTCTACCTTTTGCTCCAATGCCTTTATCTGTGATTCACTGTTCATGGGGTATAAAAGAAGAAGGGAACGGCCTCGTTCCCTTCAATCGTCTATTTCCGCTGCAAATGTAAGGGAAATCAGTATTACCAGCCAAATCCGGACAGCCCCCGGCAGTGTGTATTATGAGCAAGACAGGGTTTAGACAAAGAGAATGTTTGATACTCCAGGATAGCTCAACAATATGAACTCCCAGGAATTCATTGGTTCATTTAACTCTTTATCTCTTAATCTAAACTCTTCAATTACAGGGACAATCGCCCCAACCGCGGGTTAAAATTCGGTGAAATAGCCTGATTTTCCGGTAAGCCAAAAACCCCTGTTCTTATCTTTACAGCATGAAAATTGTTTTGTATGTCTTGCTGGCCTGGTTTCTCTTCCAGTTTATATTCAGGCTGGTGATCCCGGTCTATAAAACCAGCCGGAAAATAAAACAGGGATTCCGGGAAATGCAGGAGAAAATGAATGAACAGTACAGGCAACAGGAAGCCCAGGCATCGGCTCAAAAAAATCCTGCTAAAACTCCCGCAGGAGATTATATTGATTTCGAAGAAATCAAATGAATTCTGATTATTTGAGAGTTTGATTGTTGAAGAGATATGAACAGCTTATTGAAACACCATCCAGCAATCAATCAATTTAACCATCCGGATGTAACGCCCCCGCTTCGTTCAGGTCAAAATTTCATCCAGCAACTTAACCATATTTTTTTCCGGTGTCACCAATAGAGCTTTCAAACCCGCTTTTTGCGCCGCTTCAATATTAGGCAGCGTATCATCAATAAATAAAGTATGCGCTGGCTCTACACCCGCTTCCCGAATAACATATTCAAAAGCCGAAAGATCCGGTTTGCGATATCCGGCCAGGTGGGAATAAAATGCCTTCTCAAACAGGCTGTCAAATTGAAACCCGAATTTGCTTTCAAATGACTGGTGAAATGAAGTATGATGAATAGCATTCGTGTTACTGAATAGAAAAAGACGATAGCCGGAGGCCAACTCCTGTATTTTTTCAATCCTTTCGGCGGGGAAATCCAGCAGCATGGCATTCCAGGCAGCATCAATGGCGTAGTTGGCCGCATCAATGCCCGCTGTTTTTCTCAGCTCATCATAAAAACCCTCATTCACGATAGCGCCCGTTTCCAATTGCCTGAATAGTGGATGCGCATGAAATTGGGTAAAATACTGATTGAAGTTTTCTACTCCAAGGGCTGAAAAAGCCTCGGTTGTTTTGTTGAAATCCAGGTTCAGCAATACGCCGCCCAGGTCAAAGATGATATTCTTAATGGCCATCCTTATTTTTTCTGCGAAAATAACCAGGATAACAATCCCGGTTCTGCAAATGCGGGATCCCAGCTATTGTGATTGGCCTCAGGATATAGGGTAAATTTCACGCTGGCCTTTGCTTTTCGCAGAGCATCCACCATTTTTTGCGAATAAACGGGTAATACGATATCGTCTTTCCCGCCATGAAATACCCACCATTTTGTTTTTACCAGTTTCGGGGCAGTAGCCGGCTCTGCACCTCCGCAGATCGGAATGGCCGCTGCAAAAAGATCGGGTTTCCGGCGAACGATTTCAAAAGTACCCATGCCGCCCATCGACAAACCCATCACATACACCTGGTTTTTTTGTACCGGGTACCGTGTAAATAAATTACCAAGTAAACTTGTCAGGAGTTTCATGGCCGAGGTAGGCTCCCCATCGGCAATAAAATAAAATTCCCGCCTGCTGTCTTTTTTTCCTGTGATGACCGTTTGCATATTACTCCAGTAAGTTCGATTGGAACATTGCGGAAAGACAACAATGGCCGGGTATTTTTGCCGGACACTATCCTGCAGGAAAAGCCTGGCTCCATGAACCAGCTGTTTTTCATTATCATTCCCGCTTTCACCTCTTCCATGCAGGAATAAAACAAGGGGGTATTTCCTGGCCGGATCATAATGAGCCGGAAATAAAATCCGGTAAGGCATTGTATCGCCGTCCTGTACAAACCAATGCTTCTCATACAAGCCCGTATCCTGGGCCGATACCACAACTGGTAAAAGAATCAGCAGGTAGATTATCAAAAAAAAATTCTTCATGCAGATAGTTTTAATAAGTGCCCTTATATAAATTATCATTGCGGTTATCGATGGTTTTTTTTAGCGGGATTTGCAGGCCATTGGTTTTTTTCAACCAGTTGAAAAGTTCGGTCTTTAATTGGAGACCCAGCTTGCGATAAGCCGTATCACGGATCAGGTTGTTCATCTCGTATGGATCATTTTGCAGGTCGAAAAGCTCATTGATATCCCAAACGCCGTTGTAATAAATATATTTATAACGGTCCGACCGGACAGCAAATGTTGTGGGCGTTTGCGGGAAAGCGGCTTCCCAGTAATATTCATAAAAGACCTTATCTCTTTGCCAGGCCATTTTCCTCGCTTTCAATAATCCAGCAAAAGAATAGCCCTGCATTTGCAAAGGCTTTTTTACACCCGCCAGCTCAAGAAAGGTCGGCGCCAGGTCAACATTCATGATCACCTGTTCCAGCACCGAATGAGGTTGTATCATACCAGGCGCCCAGATCAGCAGTGGTACCCGCATGGATTCTTCATAAGCATGTCGCTTATCGATCAGCCCATGCTCGCCAAAAGAAAAGCCGTTATCACCCATATAAACGATCAAGGTATGTTGCGCCAGCCCATTTTTCTTCACCCAGTTGATAACACGTTCCACGCTTTCATCAACGGCCTGCAGGGTTTCCAGGTATAAATGATAAAAACGATCGAATGGAATTTCGCCATGATACATATAATCCACTCCATGCCAGCTATAGCGTTGTTGTCTTACCCATTGCGGAATATCATTATAGTTGACAGATGTTTGAGGTGTTGTAACCGTACCGAATCGCTTACTGCTGTCGGTTGCAGTAAGGTACATCGATGGCGGGCATATGACGGGCATGTCTTTATATTTTCCTGCATGTCTTTTGGCAGGATGGAATTCTGCATGAACACCCTTATGGGATAAATAAAGAAAAAATGGTTGTTGTTTATTTCTTTTATCCATCCAGGAGATGGCATAATCCGTCAGCAAATCGGTGGTATAGGAACCGGGTGGCTGCTTTATTCTTTTCCCGTTGATATTAAATGTTGGATCATAATACTGACCCTGCCCCTGAAAGCTCAGCCAGTAGTCGAACCCCGGCTGGGGCCGGTCATCCGTATTACCCATATGCCATTTGCCCAGGAAGGCGGTCTGGTAGCCGTTTTGCTTCAGGTATTGGGGGAAAAATTTCAGGTTGGCCGGCAGTGGGGCATCATTATCCACTACGGTGTGGGTATGTGCATACTGGCCGGTGAGTATGGATGCGCGGCTGGGTGAGCAAAGCGCTGTTGATACAAAGGCATTTTTTACATGCAATCCTTCTTTCGCCATTTGGTCCATGCCAGGGGTCTGTAAACCCTGTATTTTATTCATAAACCCCATGGCATCGTAGCGATGATCGTCGGCAAGAATGAAAATGATGTTCATGGGCTTTTGCTGCGTCAATGCAACCAACCCAATTGTCAGCATCAGTGCTGAAATAAGCAAACGCCTGTAATAGTTATATATTGTTGTTTCCACCTGGTAAGCTGTCATGTGCATTTTATTAATTGAATAGCTTAAGGAATAAACAGTCCCCACTTCATCATCAAAGGGATCAGCAAAACAAGTTACCTATTCCGATCCGGCATTAAAAAGCACCTCCCTTATGATAAAATTATGTTGCGGGTTTTCCATAAAGGCATTAATGAAGGGACTATAGGTTGTAACTTTCAATGTCCTCTTCTTAAAATCCATATCCAGTACCCTCAGCCAGCCATTACCGCCTTTGACGGATCCCTTTACTCCTTCCTGGTAATTAGCCAGCATCTGGTAAACCGGAAAACCGGCTTCATTGAAACTAACCAGTGTGCCGACACCCGTATTCAATATATGCCCTGAAAACACAAAGCGGGTGTTTGGATGTTTTTTCACCAGTTTTGCCCAAATTTCCTCTCCGTCGTTGACTGCCGAATCTCCCCGGTCTTTTCCCACACCATAGACCTGGGGTCTCCAATGATCACCTGGACCCTGTCTTGTGCTGTCGGAATACATATAACTATGTGTATTTACAATAACCGAATGATCGGGGAATTTTTCGATGATAGTGCCGGCCCAGTTTAAAATACTGTTGCGGGGACCAAACTCGAGGGTGATGACCAGCCATTTTATTTTTCCTGTTTTAAACAGATAAAAGGCATTGTCCATTTTGCCATCTTCGGCAAAACCTCCAAAACCTGGTAATTCCGACATTTTAGTCAAAGGAAAATAGCTGTTGAACAAGGCAGAGTTGCGGACATCGGCAAATTTTCCATCAGCGCTACCCATATCATGATTGCCGGCAGCCAGCACATAAGGAACAATACCATTCAGTTTAACGAAAGCGTTCTGGATCACTTTCCATTCTTTGTCATTGTTATTCTGTGTAAGATCCCCCTGTTGCAACACAAAATCTATTTGCTTTGCATTGCGTACCACCCAGTTTACCTGTGAGTCGAGCACTTCGGGATATTTTTCTGCATAGGTCTGCGTATCGGGCAGCAACACTATTCTTGCCTGGTGCATTTTTTTGGCACAGGAAGAAAAAATCAAAGCCGTTATGATGATGCTGACTATCCGCATGAACAATATGTACCTGCTGTTGAAGTGAGGTGTTTTGTTATTATTTATTTAACCATGGACTTTCAAATCCCAACTTCCTCAATCCCTGCTTTATTTCCGGGCAACTCATGAACAAATTCCACAACAGACCACTGCGATAATTTTCCATCATCACTACAATGGGTCCCTGGTCAATGGCAAGGTAGCGGGGTGTATACCAGTCATGATGCTCACTGAAGGCATCGTAGAATCCATAAGGTCCCCAGAGTTTTTCTTTTAAATTGTTATACCAGTATTTCATAGCTGCCATCGATTCTTTGGGTGTATAAGGAAAAGAAGCGAGTGCCGCCGTGGGTGAAATCACACCGAGATCTCTTCTTGCAGTCGGCGCATGGCCTGAATATCCCTTCAGCGAATAACTCGAAGTAAGCCCCCAGCTATTGGGACCATAACCTTTGTATCCATTCGGGTTGTTAACACACCAGCGATAGTGAATAAGCGTATGATCCGTATTATGCTGCCAGTAGTCGGCATATTTATCTTTGAGTCCTCTTGGATCCAGTCCGAGATAGGAATAATGGGCCCAGAATAAAGGCCCGGCGTTGCCCGCATCATTGTGATGATTCATTTGTAAGGAAATGCCGTCATAATTTGCGGGCTTCTCATTGATTTTACCATTCTCTGCCCAACCCTCGTGATACACTTCCGCCGGCACTCCGTGCGTAGGTGAGGAGGCAGCCAGTACATACATGATCAGGCATTCATTATAACCCCTGACCGCGAAATTCTTTTTCCATGCATAATTGGGGCTCCAGTGCCAATACAAAACATTTTTGTTATTACGGTACCAGTTAAATTCCACTTCTTTCCATAATTTATCCACTCTTGCCGCCAGCGTTTTTTCTGCCGCGTTGCCAGTCTGAAAATACTGGCGGACACAGAGTAATCCCTGTATCATAAAAGAAGTTTCCACCAGGTCACCGCCATCATCTTCCTTGCTGAACGGCTTTACTTTCCCGGTTTCGCCATTCCACCAATGCGGCCAGGCGCCATGAAAACGGTCAGCTGTTTCCAGGAAATGAACTATTTTCTCCAGCCTTTCTCTTCCCTGCACACGGGTAATAAATCCTCTTTCTATCCCGGCTAATATGGCCATCACACCAAACCCACCACCACCGCTGGTAACAATATGTTTATCATTTTGCGGGTAAATATTATCGGCATGAAATCTTTCTCTTGCCAGGCCACTGGTAGGTTCAGCTCCATCCCAGAAATACTGGAAAGTTTTTTCCTGCACCTCAGTGAATATTCTTTCGTCAGCCGGATTATTAAAAAGCTTTTGATCTGTTGCTGTTTTTTTGGAACCCGTGCATGCGGTAGTTACTATAATGGCTATTATAATAAATAAAGAGCGCATAGAGATTGTTTAAGATACTACGGCAATAATGGATAAGAAACAAGCACAAGACAATCAATACCGCATCTGTGTGCCGCTTGTCCAAATAAATTATTTATTGGCTTTTCCTAAATTGAACAGGGCCTTAATATGTGCATCGGGCAGGGTCCTGTTAAAAATTCTAATTTCATCAACCTGCCCTGTCATCGGGGCAAAACTTGCATCCCCGCTGACCGCCTTTCCCGGAATACCGTTATAATTC
Source organism: Chitinophagaceae bacterium (assembly GCA_036277695.1). Taxonomy (GTDB): domain Bacteria; phylum Bacteroidota; class Bacteroidia; order Chitinophagales; family Chitinophagaceae; genus CADEDV01. The sequence continues at coordinate 4,369 of DASUMO010000394.1, read as the reverse complement.
GACCCGATGATAAATTCGTTCGGCTCCCAGCATTTGAATGAGTTGTTGCCTGTACCCCTGTTGGGAAAATTGCCCACTTTCACACCGTTCATCCAGTTGTTGAACACACCGGAGCTGAAATCGTATGTGAGAACAATATGAACCCAGTTATTCAAATTAGTTTTATCCAGCACATTGTTCAGGTTATCCTGTGTACCTCCGCCTACCGTAGAAAAGGTGGGCTGGATACGAAGCACGGAATCGTTGGTGGCGGGGTAGCCGTTAGTGTTCAGCGCAAAATTGATATTGCCGTTAAAAATACCTGGCCTGGCCATTTGCATCACCATAGTCCTCTTCGATCCGTTATTCTTTACTTTCACCCACACACTGATGGACCAACTCTTTAATGAATCAGTAGTGAATTTGGGAAGCTGTGTTGGGTAATAAAGGTAACCGGCAGTCAAGCTTAACGCTTTACCTCTTACCCCTCCTGATACAAATGCATCACCGGCTGTGAGTGTGGGTGCGGCATTTGATTTTGTTTCATTCTTTGTATCCTCAAAGCCCCAGTAAGCGATCAGGTTTTCAGGAAATAATTCATCCGAACTCGTATAGCCATCAATCGTACCGGCATAATCGGCCGGGTTGACAGGTGGCAGATCATTGGGATTGCCATCTTTTTTACAGGAAACAGCCAGGATGGCAATAAATACCATGCATACGATCCTGACAATTTTATATGAATTTGAAAATTTCATTTCGTAAGATTTTAAGATTGTATTTAAATCAATAACCAGGGTTCTGCGTCAGTATGCCCGAACTTAAATCTATCTGGGTTTGCGGTATAGGCAATAAAACATCACGGCTATTATTGAACATCGTTTTACCAGCCGCATGCAGGGCATCCTGGGCAATTCCCCAACGCACAATATCAAAAAAACGGTCATGCTCCATCGCCAATTCAATACGGCGTTCGTGGCGGATAGAATCACGCAATACATTCTGGTCAGTACTGACAATATCGGGCAGAATGGCATTATTGCCGGCCCTGGCCCTGGCCCTTACTGAATTCAATGCGTTACGGGCTGCTGTATAATTTCCGGCTCCTCCCACCTCATTGGCTGCTTCAGCAAACATTAATACAACGTCCGCATATCGGAGAATACGGATATTCATCCACCAGCCAAACCGGTGCCCGATTGAGCTTCGTAATGCGGGGTTGGTATAAATCTTATTATTATAGCGGGGGTTTGGCAAGCCCACCGGCAGGTTTTCTCCATAGATCGTTTGATAAGTTGTTGTGGCAGTACTGGTATATAAGATGGTCCTGTTTTTCCGCGGGTCATTGGGTTCATAGGCTGCTTCAAGAAAAGTACTGGGTGTGTTCCAACCCCAGCCAATATCCCATGCACCCGTACCTCTCACTCCCATAATATGCGCATACTGCACTCCGTTGGCTGTTTGAATAGCAGCAGAAGCAGTAGCCTGTACTTCGAAAACGGATTCCTTGCTGTTTTCACCTTCTTCCCGGAATATTTTGTCGTAGGGTGTTGAAAGATCATATAGACCCGAAGACATTACCACACTTGCAGCAGCCATGGCCTGGGGCCATTTTTGCTGGGTCAGGTAAACTTTAGCAAGCAACCCGTTCGCGGCCCCCGAGGTGGCGCGCCCTATAAATTTTGAATCCCAGGTCAGCGGCAAATTCGCCGCCGCAAAACCGAGGTCACTTTCAATAAAAGCATAGAGTTGTGCCGGGCTGCTTTGAGGAATATTATTCTGGGCAGCAGGATCGGTAAACAAGGTATCAATTAAAGGAACCCGCCCGAAAAGTCTAACCATCATGAAATAAGCATATGCGCGTAAAAACCTGGCCTCCGCAATGGTTTGTGTCTTTATTTCATCCGAAGCAACAATAGTGGTATTTGTGTTTACCTCTTTGATGGTGCTGTTGCATTTATTAATTAATCCATAATAGCCAATCCAGAGAGTATTACAGAAACCATTACTTGGTAAAACAGGAAAATTATCCATGGTTGCGGCATTTGCACCGCCATCCGCCGGGGTGCTGCCCTTATCCGCATCATCGCTGCGAATACTGGTTGCAGTGATAAAGGATTGGCTGTGCACGTTAAAACTTCTCAGTTCATTATAAGCACCGAAAATAAACTGGTCATAAGGACCCGATCCGCCTGGATAGGGATAATTTTCAGCATCATAACCACCCTGTCTTTCGGTATCTAAGATTTTATTGCACCCGGTAGTAAAACACAGCAGGAGAATTGCAGTTACCGGCAAGCAGGCTGCGCGGGTCATTTTATTTAATGATTTCATATACTAAGTTTTAAAAGGCTTGTTTAAAAAGTAAGATTGATACCAACTGAATAAATAGCCGGTACGGGATAAGCACCATTATCTGCACCACCTCCAAGGATGCTGCCAATTAATGGTTCAGGGGAATAACCGGTGACCTTGCTCCAGGTTTTAATATTTTGCCCGCTTATATAGATGCGCGCTTTTTGAATCCCCGCCTTTGAAAGCAATTCTTTTTTAAATGTATAGCCCAGTTGCATGGTCCTTAACCGGAAGAAATCACCTGGTTCCAGGTAATGAGTACTCATCAAAAAATTATTGCCCCTTGTATTATCCAGAATGGGTTCGATATTAGTGGAACCGGGGGTAGTCCAGGCATTCAACCGGTTGGTTTCATAATTCAGCACTGCGAATGTGGAGGTCCGTCTCTGGGTATAGATTTTATGACCTGCTGCTCCCTGTCCTTCAACTTCAAAATCAAATCCTTTGTAACCCAGGGATATGTTTGCCCCATAACTATAAGGTGGAAAAGGCGTACCGATATAACCCCGGTCGGCAGGAGTAAGAACGCCATCACCATTTCGATCAGCATAGGCTACATCGCCAGGCAGCGAATTGGTAAATGCCGCTTGTTTGGTCAGGTCGGCAGTTGACTGATAAACACCAACCTGGGTATACCCATAAAAGTAACCAATGGATTCTCCCGTTGTGGTCAGGTTGGCTCCGCCGTTTCCAATGATCGAAAAATTAAAATTATCTCCAATGGAGTTTACCACGTTTTCATTAAAACTGAAATTAGCCCCCACCCTGTAGGTTAGGTCTTTACCGAGATTATCTGCCCAGCCAGCATTCACTTCAATTCCCTTATTCGTGATTTTCCCCAGATTGGTAAAATAACTACGGGTTTCATTCGGCAGGGTCACAGCAGTAAGAATATCCGTTGTGGTCCTGTTATAAAATGTAACTTCTGTATTGAAACGGTTACCCAGGGCTCTTAGGTCGAAGCCAATATCAATGCCTTTTACTGTTTCCCAATGCAGGTTGGGATCGGGTATATAAGCAGCCTGTATCGATGTATATACATTATCTCCAAATATGGCTGTGGAAGCATTTTGCACACCGGGTTTGTACAGGTTATCAGCGAAGCCATTGGCATTCCCCGTAAGTCCCCAGGCAGCCCTGATTTTTAAGAAGTCGATGCCTTTAATATTATCAAAGAATTGTTCATCACTCAACACCCAACCCGCACCAATACTGCCAAACGTACCCCACCTGTTTTCAGGAGCAAATTTGGAACTGCCATCTCTCCTGATGGTGGCATTCAGCAAATACCTGCCCCGATATGAATAACTCGCCCTTGCAAACGTACCTACAATGCCACTTTCACTGCCACCGCCCCCGTTTGAATTCGGATTATTCGGGTTCACTATTCCCAGGTACCAGAAATCGGGATCATCCGGCACATTCACAGTTGTATCCCGTCGGGTACCATTGACAAAAGAGCTGTTACTATAGATGGTTGTAAGACCCACGACAGCATTCAATGAATGTCCGTCTCCCAGTTTCTTGTCAAAAGTTAATGTGTGATCCTGCTGGAACCGCTTTGATTCGCTCTGTTCCTGTGTTACAGATGTCCTGGCGGAGTTGTCAAACGTAGTGGTAGTGGGTGCACCGCCTTCACCCAGGTTGATGAATGAAAAAGGTAATTGCGTATAATTTCTCGCGGTATTGAATCCAAGGTCGGCATATACCGTGGATCGCCAGGTAAAGCTCTTTAAGAATTTTACCTCCGCAAACAGGCTTCCGATAACCCGGTAGCCCTTATCAATGGTGTTCCTGTTGTTCCTGTTCAGGGTGGCAATGGGATTGCCCACCTGGGCCCGCTGGAATGAAGGCATACTGTAATAAGTATTTTCATCAGTTTGTATGGGCACAATAGGGGCGGCCCACAGCGCATTCGTTATGGAAGCGGCGGGTGGGTTGTTGATAAAATGATAGCCCGTGATATCCCCGCCCATCTTAATGTTGTTATTAAATTTAATTTCTTCATTCAGCCGGACAAGGTATCTTTTGTAAT
>DASUMO010000393.1:0-4498 GCA_036277695.1 Chitinophagaceae bacterium | reverse complement strand
AGCTTACCTGATCCAGGGTATTAAGAATCCATTCAAAGGCGTTTCCCAGGCTCTGGTGATTTGCGGCAGTGACAGAAGGGGAACGGCATTCGGGATCCTGGAGTTGTCTAAACAAATCGGCGTTTCTCCCTGGTATTGGTGGGCGGATGTGCCCGTGAAAAAGAAACAATCCCTTTATATAAAAACAAATATTATCCTGGCAGATGCCCCAAAAGTTAAATACCGCGGCATCTTCATCAATGATGAAGCCCCGGCCCTTTCCAACTGGAGCCGGGAAAAATTCGGAGGCTTTAATCATAAGTTTTACGAAAAGGTTTTTGAACTGATGCTTCGCCTGAAAGCAAACTATATCTGGCCGGCCATGTGGGGAAACGCTTTTTATTATGATGATTCATTGAATATAAAAATGGCTGATGACTATGCCATCGTGATCGGCACCTCGCATCATGAACCGCTGATGCGGGCACACGAGGAATGGAAATATTTTGGCAATGGCCGGAAATGGAATTACGACAGTACCGAAGCAGGATTAAAAGAGTATTGGCGGGGTGGAATGCAGCGGGCTTGGAATGAAAAGATCGTGAGTGTAGGCATGAGGGGGGATGGCGATGAACCCATGTCAAGAGAAACAGCTACCAGCTTATTGGAACGTATTGTTACTGATCAGCGAAAGATCATTGAAGAAGTAACGGGCAAAGCAGCCGAACAAACTCCACAGCTCTGGGCCTTGTATAAAGAAGTGCAGGATTACTATGACAAAGGCATGAGAGTGCCGGATGATATTACATTACTACTGTGCGATGATAATTGGGGAAATATCCGGAAATTACCCAGGCCCGATGAGAACCCACGCAAAGGCGGATATGGCATCTATTATCATTTTGATTATGTTGGCGGGCCGAGGAATTATAAATGGCTAAATACAAACCCGCTGCCCAGGATCTGGGAACAAATGCACCTGGCCTGGGAATACAAAGCAAGACAAATATGGATCGTCAATGTCGGTGATATCAAGCCCATGGAATTTCCGATTTCATTTTTCCTGGATTATGCCTGGAACCCGGAAAAAATAAGTGCCGATGATTTAGGGAAGTATTCGCAGCAATGGGCCGTGGAACAATTTGGCCGGCAATATGCAAGAGAGATTGCAGGCATACTCGCAAAATACGGGAAATATAACAGCCGGAGAAAACCCGAACTCCTGGATGCCAATACCTATAGCCTGCACAACTATAATGAGTTTGAGACGGTAGTAAAGGAATTTAAGACGCTGCTCGAAAAAGCTGAACATATCAACCAACAACTTCCGGCTGAATACCGGGATGCTTATTTCCAGCTGGTCCTCCACCCCGTGAAAGCCATGGCTAACCTCTATGAAATGTATTTCACAGTCGCCTTAAATAATCATTACTATACAACAGCCAGGAATCATTTAGTAAATCGCTCGGCCGACCAGGCTGCGGAACTGTACAGGAATGACTCGTTGATCACTTTGGAATACCACAGGCTAAATAATGGCAAGTGGAACCACATGATGAGTCAAACACATATCGGCTATACTTACTGGCAACAACCGGTTAAACAGAAAATGCCGGCAGTCAAATACCTGCCGCAAGATTCAGTACGAAATGGCGATGAAGACCATGTTACACCGGTATTCAAAACCTCCATGAACATTATTCCGAATAACATAAAAGGTAATATCTTTTACGAAAAACAAAACCTTGGCGTTTCCATCGAATCTGATCATTTCACCAGGGCTATCAATAGCAATGGCATCACCTGGAAAATATTGACCGATCACGGCAGAACCGGATCTGCCATCACTCCATTCCCTGTAACGGCACCCCAGCAAAAACCCGGAAAAAATGCCCCGCACCTTCAGTATGAGTTCTACAGCTACAGCAAAGATTCATTCAGTATACAGGCTTTCTTCTCCCCAACCCTGAATATTCATAACACGGGTACCGGCTTGCAATATGCTATCTCCGTAGATGATGATCCACCACAGCTCATCAGCATCAATGCGGAAGACAAAAATACCGGGCGGGGTATCTGGAACAAATGGGTCGCGGAAAATATTATTATCAAAATCAGCAAACATTCCATTCCTAATCCAGGAAAGCACACCTTGAAGTACTGGATGGTAAACCCGGGAGTAGTATTGCAAAAGCTCGTCCTGGATTTCGGAGAACTAAAACCATCCTACCTGGGACCACCAGAAACAAGGTTTATTCCCGGCACAGAACAAAAATCAGCTAAACGAATATCACCTATTAAATAAAAAATATGATGAGACTGACTTTATTCCTGATCACTTCAATATGTTTTATCGCCTGTAATGGCGACAAAAAAGAAGAAAAAGCTGCTGAGCAAATAGCCGGGCCAAAAAAAGAATTTCTTTCACAGCCATTGGTTTCCCATATTTACACGGCCGATCCTTCGGCCCATGTGTTCAACGGCCGCATTTATATCTATCCTTCGCACGATACAGCTACCGGCACGCCGGAGGATGATCTCGGCAGTCATTTTAATATGATGGATTATCGAATCCTGTCGATGGATTCAATCGGGGGTCCCGTAACCGATCATGGTGTGGCACTGGATATAAAAGATGTTCCCTGGGCTGGACGCCAGATGTGGGCACCCGATGCAGCTTTTGCCAATGGAAAATATTATCTCTATTTCCCTGTGAAGGATAAAAAAGATGTATTCCGTATTGGTGTGGCAACCAGTGATAAGCCCGAAGGACCTTTTGTTGCAGAAAAAGAACCCATCAAAAACAGCTACAGTATCGATCCCGCTGTGTTTAAAGATGACGATGGTACATTTTATATGTATTTCGGTGGCATCTGGGGAGGACAGCTGCAACGCTGGAACAAGAACCAATATGATTCATCCGCCGGTAACCGTCAACCCGACGAATTGGCCATTTTACCCAGGATAGCCAAACTGGGGCCCGATATGAAAAGTTTTGCAGAGGAGGTGAGGGAAATAAAAATTGTCGACAGGGACGGCAATCTATTCAAAGAAAAAGACAATGACAAACGCTTTTTTGAAGCGGCCTGGATGCATAAATACAATGGCAAATATTATTTCTCCTATTCCACCGGCGATACTCATTTCATCAATTATGCCATCGGCGATAGCCCCTACGGACCTTTCACTTACCAGGGCGTAATATTGAACCCGGTGGAAGGCTGGACCAATCATCATTCCATCGTAGCGATAAATGACAAATGGTATTTATTTTATCACGATGTGCAGCTCAGCGGTAAAACGCATTTGCGGAATGTGAAAGTAACGGAACTGAAATATAACCCAGACGGAACCATTCAATCACTCACTGCCCAAAAATAAACGGTCATGAAGAAAATTGCCCTTTACCTTTTTTGTCTCGCAACAGTTTCGGCAACTGCACAGGACTATAAAACTTTCCCGATGTGGAACCCCAAATTGCCTATCAGCCAGCGGGTGAATGATGTGGTGAACCGCCTGACGCTGGAAGAAAAAGTGGCGCAGATGCTGAATGCCACGCCGGCTATCCCGAGATTAGGTATTCCTGCTTATGACTGGTGGAATGAAGTATTGCACGGGGTCGCGAGAACTCCGTTCAAGGTGACTTCTTATCCGCAGGCTATTGGTATGGCTGCCACCTGGGATTCAAACTCATTGAAAAAAATGGCTGACTACTCTGCTTCGGAAGGCAGGGCTATACATAACAAAGCCATAGAACTGGGAAGAACCAATGAAAGATACCTGGGGTTGACTTACTGGACTCCCAATATCAATATCTTCCGGGATCCCCGTTGGGGAAGAGGACAGGAAACTTATGGTGAAGATCCTTTCCTGACCGCTAAACTCGGGGCTGCTTTTGTAAGAGGCTTGCAGGGAAATGACCCAAAATATTTGAAGGCGGCAGCCTGTGCTAAACATTTTGCGGTACACAGCGGGCCGGAACCATCAAGACACTCGGATAATTTCAATCCTTCCCCCTATGATCTCTGGGATACCTATTTACCGGCATTCAAAGAACTGATCACAAAAGCGGGTGTAGCAGGTGTGATGTGCGCCTATAATGCGGTAAATACACAACCTTGTTGCGCCAGTGACCTCCTGATGAATGATATTTTAAGAAAGCAATGGAAATTCACCGGCTATGTAACAAGTGACTGCTGGGCCATTGATGATTTTTTCCGCTATCACAAAACACATCCTGATGCCACTGCTTCCGCAGTAGACGCCGTCATGCACGGGACAGATGTAGAATGCGGGCAAACTGTTTATAAAACATTGTTGGATGCAGTGAATAAAGGATTGATCAGGGAAGAGCAGCTGGATATTTCACTGAAGCGCCTTTTCACGATCCGCTACCGCCTCGGTATGTTCGATCCCCCCTCTATGGTAAAATATGCCCAAACACCATCTTCCGTCCTGGAAGCGCCGGCTCACAAGGCTCATGCATTAAAGATGGCACAACAGGCAATTGTTTTGCTGA
>DASUMO010000392.1:0-6779 GCA_036277695.1 Chitinophagaceae bacterium | reverse complement strand
CTGATCATATAGACAAAAACACCGGAATCCTGCTTCATTCCCTTATAGGTACCGTCCCAGCATTGGAGTGGCCCGTATGAACAATGGGAGCATTTATAGTCATATATACAGGGCTCGGGTATCTTAATTAAACTAGGTATGTTAGCAAACTGTCTTCAAGTTACTGTTCCTGACTCTGCAGGAAAGTTAAAAAGCTGAATAAAAGATTAATCAATTTTTCCTGGCATCCTGGTCCCTGGCAATTGTTGTGAAAAACTTAATGAATTGAAAGAGCAATAAGCCTGGTAAGAGCCCTTACATAATATGGCCCTCCGCTTTCGAAACCAACTATCGCCATCCCCTCTCCTCATTTTGGATATAACGAAGGAACAGTTCCATACCCTGGCGTTTCCTTTCATCCAGCTTATAATTCAGGTGCAGCTTATAATATTTTTCCAGGTCATAAAGATCATATGGAGTAGCGGCAACGATTTCCGCTATATGTTGCAGACCCAGGCTATTTGCTTCATTGAACATTTTTATAAAATCCTCGGGTAACCTGTTTTTACTGATCCAGGCTGCAAAAACAAAGGGCAGGCCGGTGATCGCCTTCCATTCGCTGCCCAGGTCGAAAAAGAAAGTGGAAATCTTCCGCTGTTCAAGCGCCCTGTCCCCGATTACCAGCCCTGCAGTGGTGCCTTTGATTTCTTTGCGGTAATCTTCATTTTCCGCATCAATAAGTTCAGGCTTTATTCCCCAATACTCTTTCATGAGCCATTTCAGCAAAGCCACAGAGGAACGGCTTTGGTAATCCAGGTATACTTTTTCAATTTCATAAACCGGTACTTCGCTGAATAAACAAACGGAAGCCACTTCCCCTTCGGTGCCGATGCAGTAATCTCCGATAATTTGATAAGAGGGAAAATCCGGGATAGCGCCTACAGGTACCAGGCCAAGATCAACTTCGTCATTCAGCAACATCTCAGCCAGCCTGGCAGGATAAGCGCCGATCAATTCGATGCGTTGATTAATCGGGGGACGTTCCAGGCCATAGATCAGGGGCTTTGTATTCAGATAATTGACAATTCCCACACGGATCTTCCGGGTACTACTATCCTCTTCGGCTGCAGCCTGATTAACTTCCATTACTAAGATTGGGTTCTTTATCTTTGCCGCAAAGATACAAACAAGGAGATAAGGCCCGGTTGTTTGCAGTTCCCCTGGAAAAAGTGAAGTGAAATAACGCAGCCGCCTTACTCAAAAAGCATAACTGATTAATGGAACTTACTGCTCTCAGCGCTATTTCTGCTATAGATGGCCGTTACCGTAAACAGGTGCAGCACCTCGATGAATATTTTTCCGAATACGCTTTGATGAAATACAGGGTATTGGTAGAAATCGAATACCTGTTATTCCTGGAAAAAAAGAAATTCTTCAGGCTATCCAATAAAACGATAAAGCACCTCCATAAACTGGTGACCGAATTCGGCCTGGAAGATGCGCAGGAAATCAAACAGATCGAATATACCACCAACCACGATGTAAAGGCCGTGGAATATTTCCTGAAAAATGAACTCGAAAAATCCGGTGGCAAGTCCGCCCGTGAATGGGTCCATTTCGGACTAACCTCACAGGATATCAATAATACAGCGATTCCCCTTTTCTGGAAACATGCGATCGAATACGAGTACCTGCCCGGCCTGCTGAACCTCAATACCCAGTTGAAATTACTTGCTTCAGGCTGGAAAGAAATACCCATGCTGGCCCATACCCACGGGCAACCGGCCAGCCCTACCAAACTGGGTAAAGAGATCATGGTATTTGTAGAAAGGATCGGTAACCAGGTGGAGCAATTTATCGGCATTCCCTTTACCGGCAAGTTTGGCGGCGCCACGGGTAATTTCAATGCTCACCATGCCGCCTACCCTAAAACAGACTGGCTAAAACTGGGCAATGAATTTGTGGAGGAACTGGGCCTGAACCGCCAGCAGTTCACGACCCAGATTGAACACTATGATAACCTGGCGGCACATCTTGATTGCATGAAAAGGATCAACAATATCCTGCTCGATTTTTGCCGCGATATCTGGACCTATATCTCGATGGAATACTTTAAACAAAAAACAAAAAAAGGCGAAGTGGGATCCTCGGCCATGCCGCATAAAGTAAACCCGATCGATTTTGAAAACGCAGAAGGCAACCTCGGGATGGCCAATGCACTTTTTGAACATTTGTCTTCAAAACTTCCCGTCTCCAGGTTACAAAGGGATCTTACGGATTCAACGGTATTACGCAATATCGGGGTACCATTTGCTCATACTATCATCGCAATGAAATCCATTGAAAAAGGTCTGGAAAAGCTGATCATTAACGATGCGAAGATCCACGAAGACCTGGAAAATAACTGGGCCGTTGTAGCGGAAGCCATCCAAACCATTTTACGAAGGGAAAATTATCCCAACCCCTATGAGGCGTTAAAAGACCTGACAAGGGGGAACAAACAGGTTGATAAAAAGTCGCTGCAGCAATTTATCGAAGGCTTAAAAATCAGCGATGAATTGAAAAAAGAATTGAAGAAGCTCAGCCCCCATAATTACACCGGTCTCAGTCCCAAATTTTAATCGCTGCTCCCCGGTTCTAGCACAGTATTTGCCTTCAGCTCCGAAAAGCAGGGCATGAAAGGGCTGTTATTGATACTGGGATTATCGTTTTATTTCATCAGCTGTGAAAAGGCGGATGCCGTTTCCTATTCTTTAGCAGGAAAATACACCGGGATCTTTCACCGCACCGGCCTGGATACGGTACCTGTTACCCTTTTCTTTGACGCTGACAGGTTTGAAGGACAGGGCAGCCGTCCTTATTACCCGGCTATTTGCCGGGGAAGTTTTGAATTGGATTATACTACCGTTCATTTTTATGATTCCTGCGCCTGGACCGCTAATTTCGACTGGTCACTCATTTTATCCGGCACCTATAATATTCAAATCAGTGATGGAACAGTGCGCATCTGGAAGACGCATGATTCAATTACCGATGAATATTTGCTGCGACAGCCTTACCGTTAAAATTTCCCGGGATTGACAAACCGGTAGAAGTTCATTTCCTTTTCATTTTCCTGGAATGATTTTTCAAACACAAAACCATTTCGCAGTAAGACTTTTTGGGAAGCTGTATTGGGAGATTCTGTAATAGCGGCGATACTGCTCAACCCTAACTTTTCAAATGAATAACTGATCCCTGCCTTTACCGATTCCGATGCAAATCCTTTTCCCCAATTTTCCTGTAGTAAAGCATAACCCAATTGGATATCCGGAGATTCCTGTACAGGTATGATGGCGAAAGATCCCAGGAAGCTCCGGTCTTTTTTCAGCAACAGGGCCCAGCGGCCCAGCCCGGGCAGGGAATCATAATCAGCCAGGATTTTTTGAAGAAATTCACGGGATTCTTCCAGGTTTTTGGCAGGCCTTATATAGCGCATGATCTCTTCATCGCCATTCAGCCGGTAGAACTGATCCAGGTCCTCCATAGTATAGCGACGAACCGTTAAGCGTTCTGTTTCGAAGATGATCATACGGCTTCCTTATGTATCTCGGAAGTGAAATGAAAATGAATCGCCGGATTATTGCTGCGCTCGGTATTCAGGAACCATTCGCTCTGGGCCAGGTAAACCATATGCCCGTCTTTGTCCTCTGCAATATTAGCTTGTTTGAAACGGGCAAAATCGGCCAGCTTTTTCATATCATCACTTGTCAGCCAGCAGGCTTTATAAAAGGGAAGGGTATTAAAGACGACCGAGGCTCCGTATTCATGCAGTAAACGATATTGGATAACCTCGAATTGCAGTTCTCCCACGCATCCAATGATCTTTTTATTGCCGCCGAACTGGGTAAATAGTTGGGCTACGCCTTCGTCGGTCAGTTGTAATAATCCTTTTTCCAGCTGCTTTGTTTTCATCGGGTCTTTATTCACCACCTCCTTGAAGATTTCAGGAGAGAAGGAAGGTATCCCCGTGAAATAAAAATCTTCGCCTTCAGTGAGGGTATCTCCTATCTTAAAATTACCGGTATCAAATAAACCTACCACATCGCCCGCATAAGCATCCTCGATCACGCTTTTTTCCCGGGCCATGAAACTATAAGGATTGCTAAACCGCACATCCTTGTCCAGCCGGACATGGTGGAAATATTTATTTCGTTCAAACCTGCCCGAACATACCCGGAAAAACGCAATCCTGTCCCGGTGTTTGGGATCCAGGTTAGCATGGATCTTGAAAACAAAACCGCTGAGCTTTTCTTCTTCCACATCCACCACCCGGGCAGTGGTTTCGCGGCTACGGGGGGTGGGAGCAATCCGGATAAACATGTCCAGCATTTCCTTTACACCGAAATTATTGATCGCGCTACCGAAAAATACAGGTGCCACTTTACCTGCCAGGTAATCCTCCACCCGCAATTCTCCATGTACTCCGTCCACCAGTTCCACGTCCTCCCTCAGTTGGGCCGCATCTTTGTCGCCCAGTTTAGTATCCAGCACCGGGTCATGGAGATCTGAAACTGAAATGCTGTCTTCTTCAGTAGCCTTGGTATTGGCGGTAAACAGGAGAAGGTTTTTATCATGCAGGTTATAAACCCCTTTGAACTCTTTGCCGCTGTTAATAGGCCAGGTCATGGGGTGAAGCTGAATCGAGAGTTCTTTTTCAATTTCCTCCAAAAGGTCGAAACGGTTTTTACCGTCGCGGTCCATTTTATTGATAAATACGATCACCGGTGTATCCCGCATACGGCAAACTTCCATCAGTCTCCGGGTTTGTTCTTCTACCCCGTTTACACTATCCACTACCAGGATTACACTGTCAACGGCAGTGAGGGTTCGATAGGTATCCTCTGCAAAATCCTTGTGACCGGGTGTATCCAGCAGGTTAATGAGTGTGTTATTATATTCAAAACTCATTACCGAGGTCGCCACAGAGATTCCTCTTTGCCGCTCGATCTCCATAAAATCGGAGGTTGCGTGTTTCTTGATCTTATTACTTTTGACCGCCCCGGCTACCTGTATGGCGCCTCCAAAAAGAAGGAATTTTTCGGTGAGGGTTGTTTTCCCCGCGTCGGGGTGACTGATGATCGCGAAGGTGCGGCGGCGTTGTATTTCGTTGTGATATTTCATAATTGTACGGGATCCCCATCTTCCGGAATATGGCATCCCATTTGAAGGCGCAAAGGTAAGTGTAAGATGGCTAATACCGAAGAGTACACCCGGATGTTTTACTCATTTTACCATTGTGATCATCGTGAATTCAGCCCGGATTCAGTAACTTGATTGAACTTTATTTCTATGGACCGGATAAATCCTTTTGAGGAACAATTCAAATCTATCAGTAACACTGCATTACTCGAAATACTTGAAAACCCGGGGGATTTTCAACCAGAAGCCATAGCGGCAGCCAAAACAGAGCTGGCAAACAGGGCCCTTTCACCGGAAGAAATCATTGAAGCGAAAAAGCCTTTGCTCGAAAAAAAAATGGTAGAAGAAAAAAAATCAGCCCGGGTAAAGGAGGCAAAAAAAATGATCCGGGATACACAGGATACCCTGGCTGATACACTCAACCCGGTATTATGGAATAAAACATCCACGGGTAAGATCATCCTGTTAATCGGTATAGTCTTTGGCGTGACTTCAATCTATAGCCTGGTGAAATCGGCGGATGAGATTATTTTTTACCTGCAGTACCTGGCCCAATATCCCCTGGAAACCGTATTGCTTGTTTTTCCCTTATTGGTTTTACCTGTTGCCGTTGTGGGTTTCCTGATCCGAAAACCCCTGGGATGGATCCTGTTAGCCACTTATTTGAGCTTTTCTATTATAAGTATTACCTGGACATTTCTCCACAGTATTCGCTGGCAACCTTCCGGCTTGACAGCAGCTGATAAAGTATTCCGGCATCCTTCTCCGCTCGTCATATTGATTCAATTACTTATTTTAAGCGGGACTTTATACGCAATTTGCAGCTATGATATTCGCATGATCTACAGGATCGACAAACAAAAAATGGGAATTACAATCATTCTTTCAGCCCTTTTTTCGTTGGCATTAATTATGGCCATTTCGTAAGTTATTATTTTTAAATCCTGGTAGGATAATGGTAAAAACTATTCAATCACCCTTAAATAAGTAATCAATGCCCGACATGCCAGCATTTGAATTTTCTCCGGCCTATTACCAGGAAAGGTTGTTGGAAGCAAAGGCACTGTATTTTTCCAATGAATGGATTTACGAAAGGATGAAGGCTGCCAGGCTATTTATGGATGAAAATTATCATAACCCTATCGGCATTGACGCCCTGGCAGGGTTAGCGCTATTTTCACCCTATCATTTTATCCGCTTATTCAAAACTGCTTATGGTCAAACGCCTTATCAATACCTGCTGGCGGTAAGAATGGGTAAAGCCCGTGATTTTTTAAAAGCGGGAAATGCTGTTACAGATGTATGCTGGCAGATCGGTTTTAGCAGTAGCACATCTTTTTCCGGGCAATTCAAAAAAACAACCGGTTTAAGTCCATCCGCATATCAAAAAAAGATAAACCAACCCCTGGTTCCTGTCCTGCCCTTCCGGTGGAAGCATTCAGGATCAACAACTCCTACTCCCGAAAAATCGCAATTTTGAAGAGCTGGTTTTAAAAACCAGTTTGCAGCTTTGCATTAAACCTATTTTTTTAATAAAGTATGTGATATGCGTATCAGGCTGACCAGTGTTATGGTAAATGACCAGGACAAAGCTTTGGCTTTTTATACTTCCATCCTTG
>DASUMO010000391.1:0-6577 GCA_036277695.1 Chitinophagaceae bacterium | reverse complement strand
TAAGCTGGGGGGTTAGGGCATTTTATTATGATGAGGAAGTGAGCCTGGATGGAATTTTTGAAGACCAGATTGATATTCTGAAACAAAGACACTTTCTTAAGAAAGGTGACGTAGTCGTCAGCACAGGCAGCACACCCGTCCATCTTCATTTACCCACCAACGTGCTGAAAATAGCTAAGGTTGAATGATGGAAGGATTTGAGCTGCGAGCTTTGAGCTTTACGACTCGATATTTTCTTTACGACCTTATACTTTTCTCCTTGAACTTAAGGCCATAAACAAAGTATAATGGCCGCAATGACATTTCCGGCAATATGATAGCCTGCATCAATAAATTTTAATGCATTGCTTTTACTTTGGTAGAGATAAGAAATAATGATCCCGATCGAGGAAAAACAGATGCCGGTCAGCAATCCCAGTTTGAGGCCGGAAAGAAAACCACCCAGCGCCAGGCGGTAAACCAGTATAGCCAACCCGATACAAGTGATCAGTTCCAGGACAAAGGTGAAAGCCATCACCCCGCCCACTCCTTTTTTGGCATCAGGGTTACTCATGTCAACCCCGGAAACACTGATCCAGGTCTTTCCAAATAAGGCTTTGGAATACCATAGAGTTCCCAGCATGAAATACGCTAAGGCTGCTACAAGAACTGCCAGCCAATTTAATTCGGAAATAAAAGTAGTATCCATAAACATTGGTTTTGGTTAGGTTTTGGGGCTTGAGCTGCGAGCTTTCTTGTGCCTAATACCGGCCTCTCCCCCGACCCTTCTCCAAGGAGAGGGGAGTAAGAACAATATTTTTTTGTCTATATCTAGTTCTTCAGTTGGTCAGAGTGTCCGAATCATTATATTCCGGTAAGAAACAGCATTATCATGGTCCTGCAAACAGATCCCTCCTTTTTTAAAGGTGGCGAAATCGGGCCACTGCTTGAATTTACTGGCGGCTACCATCTTTTTCCAGTTATCATCCCAAAGGATGGTGGAAACAACGTTCTCCCCGTTCAGGAATAAATCCAGTTTCCCGTTAACGCATTTGATCTCGGCCAGGTTCCATTCCCCCGCGGGTTTAACCATTTCTTTACTGCTTGCGATAAGATCATACAGGTCGCCTGCACGGTGCGAAGTATACTGTGCATCAGGATGACCCGCATTGTCCAAAACCTGCATTTCAGGCCCGGTTTCATAAGGATATTTGTATTTGACCGAATCATCCTGCACATAAAACATGATGCCACTATTACCTGCAGGAGCAATGTTCCACTCCAGTTTTAAATGAAAATTCTCAAACTCCTGGTCTGTGATAATATCCCCTCCTCCCACTATTTTCCCCTTCACTTTTGAGGATGTATCCAGGCGCAGTGCGCCACCCTCAACTTTCCAGGCCGAACCTATGGGCCCGCCCCCGTATTTATGCCAGCCGTTCGTGGAACTTCCATCAAATAATAACCGCCATCCTTCCGCTTTTTGTGCATCGGATAAAGTATTCACAGCTGAATCGTTTTTTACGGTTATAGAATCTGTTTCAGTCGTGGTTTTTGTATCGCCTTCATTGTTACAGGCTGCCAAAGCAGCCACCAGCAGGGTGCCGGTAATAATTTTCAGCATGTTCTTATTTTTTAAGTAATAAAATATATCTCACCATCGCTTCAGCATCCTCCTGGGAAAGTGCAGGATGAGGTGTCATAAAAGTCTGGCCCCAGACCCCGGCCCCGCCTTTGATAATTTTTCCGGCCAGGTGTGTTACAATGGTATCCGGCATACCGGCATATTTGTTGGCAACATCCCGGTAGGTAGGACCCGTAAGGGGTTCATCCACTTTATGACAGGTAAGGCAATCACTTTTTGCAACCAGGGAAAGACCTTTTTGATAAGCTGGATCCTGGGTAATATCCGGTGCAGCAGGCGCCGATACGGTCTCTTCTTTGGTTCCCGTTTCTTTCTTTTCACCTGAATCACCGCAAGCGGTCAGTAAAGACAGGAGTGATAGCGACAAAATGATTTTTTTCATGTGTATTTTTTTTCGTTGGTAATTTACTGATTCAGGATTATTATCAGGTTTATTGACAAAAATTTTGCTATAGAAATTGAACAGTTGCCTTATTTAAGTCCCAAAAGGTTACGGTTACCCTGTTGGTCAATTCCACTGGATGCAAAATCATCAAAGGCCCGCTCAGTTACCCTTATGATATGTTTTTGTATGAATTCCGCTCCCTCCCTGGCCCCGTCTTCAGGATGTTTGATACAACATTCCCATTCCATTACCGCCCAGCCTTTATAATCGTATTGGGCGAGTTTGCTGAAAATAGTTTTAAAATCCACTTGCCCGTCCCCGGGCGAACGATAACGGCCAGCCCTGTCGGCCCAACCCTGGTAACCACCAAAGCTGCCTTGTTTTCCCGTTGGGTTAAACTCGGAATCCTTTACGTGAAATGCCCTGATGCGATCATGGTAATGATCGATGTATTGGAGATAGTCGAGTTGCTGCAATACGAAATGTGAAGGATCATAAAGCAGGCAGGCCCGGGGATGCTGGTTTACTTTTTCCAGGAACATTTCATAGGTAATCCCATCAAACAGATCTTCACCCGGATGTATTTCATAACATACATCCACGCCGCATTCATCAAAATAATCAAGAATCGGTTTCCATCGCCTTGCGAGTTCACTAAAGCCTTCTTCGATCAAACCGGCAGGTCGCTGCGGCCAGGGGTGAAAGAATTGCCATAATAATGATCCGCTGAAAGTGGCATGCGCATTGAGACCCAGGTGCTGCGAAGCTTTGGCAGCATATTTCAACTGTTGTATTGCCCATTCGGTCCGGGCTTTATTGTTTCCATGAACAGCGGCAGGGGCGAATCCATCCCAGAGCAGATCATAGGCCGGGTGAACAGCCACCATTTGACCCTGCAAATGGGTGGATAGTTCGGTAATCTCAAGACCGCATTCGTTAACGATTGCTTTTATTTCATCAGCATAGGTTTTACTTTCTGCTGCCTGTTTTAAGTCTATAAAACGTGGATCCAATGTCGGAAGCTGTACGCCTTTAAAGCCCAGGGCTTCGGCCCATAAACAGATAGAGCGCAGGTTATTAAAAGGTGCTTTATCACCGATGAACTGGGCAAGAAAGATAGCGGGGCCTTTGATCGTTGTCATTGAAAATTGAATATTGAAATGGAAAACTGTTTATGCCTTATATATCAAACCCCACCCACTTCTCCGAACTTTTTCCGCTGCGGATTACATTTTCAATAAATGCCATCCCCCTGACTCCTTCTTCCACCCCGGGAAAATCAAGCCATTCTTCACTGGGTGACTGTTCTGTCATCCGGGCTCTAACGCATAGAGCAAAATTCCGGTAATGATTGGCAAATGCTTCCAGGTAACCTTCCGGGTGGCCAGCCGGCGTTCTGCAATTATGCGCAGCAAAGGAACTGAGATAAGTGTTGCCGGCTCTCCATATTTCGGTTGGTTTATCCAGCCATTTCACCAATAAAGAGTTGGCATCTTCCTGTTGCCATTCCAATCCACCTTTTTCCCCATATACCCGGAGTTTAATATTGTTCTCCTCGCCCGCTGCCACCTGGGTAGCGAATAAAATTCCACTGGCGCCGTTATTGTACTTCACCAATACTGCCCCGTCATCATCCAGTTTCCTGCCTTCTACTATAATATTGATATCAGCACAGACAGCTGTTGCCTGCAGTCCGCTTACATATTCCGCCAGGTTAAAAGCATGTGTGCCGATATCGCCCATGGAACCAGCCATGCCGCTTTTGGAAGGATCGGTTCGCCAGGCTGCTTGTTTTTGTTCACCCCCTTCTAAAAAATCGCTAAGCCAGCCCTGTGGATATTCCACATAGACCTTTCGAATTTTTCCAAATTTGCCACTGAGTACCTGCCGGCGGGCTTCTTTAACCATGGGATAACCGGTATAGGTATGCGTGAGGCAGAAAATTAATTGGCTTGACAAAACCTGATCGCGCAATTTTTTCGCTTCCGCGAGATCAAAGGTCATAGGTTTATCCAGCACCACATGAAACCCGTTTTCCAGTGCCAGGCGGGCCGGTTCAAAATGCAGGTGGTTGGGTGTGACAATACTGACGAAATCCATACGTTCGTTCGCAGCCAATTCGGATTCGCGACGTATCATTTCTTTATAGGAACCATAGATCCGGTCGGGTGAAAGATTGAGCTGGATCCCGGCTTGTTTGGATTTTTCGGGGTCGCTGCTAAAAGCACCGGCCACCAGTTCAATCATTCCATCCATATTTGCAGCGATCCGGTGTACTGCTCCAATAAAAGCACCAGGCCCGCCACCGATCATTCCCATTCTTAATTTTCTTGCATGCATCGCAATCGTTTGAAGTTGATTTTTCCCGAATAAAAATTGAAAAGCAAGTTATTGCGTGTATTTAAAAATAGTACATTTAGTTTTTCAAACCGCGTTTTACAAAACTAACGATTCATCAAACGATCTTGCAAATGAAATCAACGACCCGGATCCAATTATCCGCGATGATGTTCCTTGAGTTTTTTATATGGGGAGGATGGTTTGTGACGCTGGGAACTTTTTTACTCACCAGTCTTAAAACAACCGGTACCCAGGTGGGCGTTGCCTATCTCACACAATCGATTGGCGCCATCATAGCTCCTTTTATAGTCGGTATTATTGCCGACCGTTTTTTTTCAGCCCAGGTCATCCTGGGCGTATTGCACCTGGCCGGTGCGGTTTTATTATGGCTGGCCGGATCTTCGGGGGATTTTGACAGTTTCTACCCCCTGGTTTTAATCTATATGATCTTGTTCATGCCCACGCTGGCGCTTGTTAATTCTATTTCTTTCCGGCAGATGACAGAACCCTCCAAGCAGTTTCCCCCCATCAGAACCCTGGGTACGGTGGGTTGGATTGTAGCCGGACTTATAATCAGTTGGTTAGCCTGGGATAAAAAAGGCAACGAAGCTGAACTGGCCAACACGTTTAAGATGGCTGCGGTAGCCTCAGGCTTATTAGGTGTATTAAGTTTTACCCTTCCGGCTACTCCGCCCCTGAAAAAAGGCCAAAAAATTTCCGCTGCGGAACTATTAGGTTTTGATGCCATTGGTCTATTAAAGAATAGTTCCTACCGCCTTTTCTTTATCGCTTCCGTTTTAATTTGTATTCCGCTGGCATTCTATTATAATTTCACCAATGCTTTTCTAACTGAAGCAGGGGTTGCTTCACCAACCGCAAAACAATCGCTTGGACAGGTATCGGAAGTTGTATTTATGTTGTTGATGCCTCTCTTGTTTATACGACTGGGAGTAAAAAAAATGCTGGCGATTGGCATGCTGGCCTGGGTATTACGCTATGTGTTATTTGCTTTCGGGAATGCCGATGAAGGTTACTGGATGTTACTGGGCGGAATTATCCTGCACGGAATTTGTTATGATTTCTTCTTTGTTACCGGGCAGATCTATACCGATAACCTGGCAGGTGAAAAATTTAAAAGTGCGGCCCAGGGGATGATTACCCTGGCCACTTATGGAGTAGGCATGCTGATTGGCTCTCTTCTTTCCGGGAGAATCGTTGACAAATACCTGGTCGACGGGGTTCATGACTGGCAAACAATATGGCTGATTCCTGCCGGCATCGCCGGGGTTGTGCTGTTGCTCTTTATCTTTTTCTTTAGGGACCCTAAAAATCAAATGCAAAATCACTGATGAAAAGCTCCTGACGATGATGAAAACCAAACATTCCCGCAGGCAACTATTAAAACAACTGGCAACCGGTTCGCTGGCTGCTGCAACCTTACCTTCACTGGGTAAATTAACCGGGTTCAGCATGGAGAATGACGAGTATACAATCAAGGGGAATATCAATCATTCGGTTTGTTACTGGACTTATAATTTCCTTTCGCTTGAGGAACTCTGCACGGTGGTAAAAAAACTGGGCGTTAAAGCCATTGACCTGGCAACACCCAAAGAATGGCCCATTCTGCAAAAAAACGGGATCCATTGCTCCATGTGTTATACAGCGGGCAAAATAAGTTTAACCGAAGGATGGAATAATAAGAACTTTCACGCCCAACTGGTAAAAGATTTTACTGAAGCCATACCGCTGGTAGCAAAAGCCGGCTATAAGAACCTGATCTGCTTTAGCGGCAACCGCAATGGCATGGATGATGAAACCGGTTTACAAAACTGTGTTGAGGGTTTAAAACAGATCATGAGCCTGGCCGAGCGGGAAGGAGTGATCGTACAAATGGAACTTTTCAACAGTAAGGTCAATCACAAAGATTATATGTGCGATAAAAGCGCATGGGGTGTAGAATTATGTAAACGCCTGGGTTCCCCTAATTTCAAATTGCTCTACGACATTTACCACATGCAGATCAATGAAGGCGATGTGATCCGTACCATCCAGGACAATCACAGCTATTTTGGACATTATCATACGGCTGGCGTACCGGGCAGGCATGAAATTGACGAATCACAGGAATTATATTATCCCGCTATTATGCGGGCTATCCTGGCAACGGGTTATACAGGTTATGTGGCACAGGAATTCATCCCTACCGCTAAAGAGACCAAGGATAAAAT
>DASUMO010000390.1:0-5300 GCA_036277695.1 Chitinophagaceae bacterium | reverse complement strand
TGCTTCCTGTTCGCATTGGCTACAGCCGGCTCTGCCCGCTTGTACAGGGAGTATGTGAAAATGAGAAAAGATTAATATGCCTTAGACTTAACCGGCGTCTGGCCCAATAGTTTCGTGATCTTCGCGTCCCCAATTCAAAATTGATGAGACCAGGAATAGGCTTTTGAACGGCGGCAGTCACTCATCACCAATTTATTTCATCGCCGCCATCACATCTTCTTTCCGGCGGCGGCTCAATTCCACTTTTGTCCCATCTTTGAGGACCACAAAACCTTCATGGTCCACGAATGAAATATGTTTCCGGTTTACGAGATGACTTTTATGAGTCCGGATGAAATGGTAGGGTGATAACAGTGTATCGTATTCACCAAGTGTACGGGAAATCAGGTAAGTCCTGTTGCCCGAAGCAAAGAATTTTGTGTAATTGCCCAGGGACTCGCACCGGATGATCTCATCGGGCACCAGGAAATGCACCCCCTCCTTGGTAGGCAGTGCCAGGCGGAATTCCTCGGCAGAAGAGGCCTGTATATTATGCATGATATTTTTCAACAACTCAAATTGTTCCCTGTAATCTTCGCTTCCCTCAAGAAACCGGTGTACCGAGGCCTGCAGTTCTTCAATGTCCACCGGTTTCAGTAAATAGTCAAATGCGCTGAAACGGATCGCCTGTATGGCGTATTCATTATAAGCCGTGGTGAAAATGATCTTAAAATTCTTATTGGGCATTTTCTCCAGCACTTCAAAACCGTTCATATGCGGCATCTGGATATCCAGGAATACCAGTCCCGGCTGAAAATGATGGATCATATCGGCAGCTTTACGCGCATCATTGCATACCATCACCTGCTGAATTTCAGGGATTGTCTTTTGAATCATCAGCCGCAAAGAATCGGTTGCCCTTTCTTCATCGTCGATCAGTAATACTTTCAGCATAGTTGTCAGTTTAAAATGGGAAAACTAATTTCTACCCGGGTACCCCTGGGTTGCCCGTTTTGATCTTTTAAATCGATGATCTGCAATAACCCTTCGCTGCCATGGCCATTACTCAGCGCCTTCAATCTTTCCATAGACACACTGATGCCCTTGCTGGTATGCTTTTTATCACGGCCAATGGCCTGTTGTGTGGCCGCCATCTTTTCCCGCCCAACACCATTATCTTCAATAATGCAATGCAGGAGCTCATTTTCCTCGAAAAATCTCACTTCCAGTCTTCGTTCTCCTTCCTTATGCATCAGCCCATGCCAGATTGCATTTTCAACAAAAGGCTGCACCAGCAGGGTTGGCACTTTCACTTCGTCGATATCCAATTCATCGTCGCAGCTAATTTCATACTGGAACGAATCCTTAAAGCGGATGGATTCGAGCTCAACATACAGCTGGAGTATTTCCAGTTCCTCCTTCAGGGTGACCATTTCCTTATCGCTATGTACCAGTATTGTGCGTAATAATTTCGAAAATCTCGAAAGATAGCGGGTGGCAACCATTTCTTCATTTGCCAGAATCATCTGCTGAATGGAGTTGAGTGCATTAAAAAGGAAATGCGGGTTCATCTGCAGGCGCAGGCTTTGCAGGCGTGATTCTACAACCTTCTGTTTTGTTTGCAGGGCCTCGATCTTTGCCTGCTGTTTCTCTTCTTCCGCCCTGGCTCTTTCAATCTGGTTGGCACATAATACAGCCACGGTGGACAGGATATTCAGGTGTTTTTTATTAAAAAAATTCTTTTTTGAATGTTCACTGTCGATCACCCCTACCACTTCCCCATCGATGACCAGGGGCACAGCCAGTTCCGAGTAACGTTTTGCATCATCAGCAATATATCTCTCATCCAGGGAGGTATTGCCGATCAGCTCCGCCTTACCTGTTTTAGCAACCGTGCCTACGATTCCCTTACCAACCGGTATATTTATGGGCTGGTAAATAGTGAAATCCCTTTCCATTTTGGGACCCCAGGCTGCCTTTTGCACCAACACGTTCCTTTCCTTATCCAGCAGGTAGATCACACAATCTTCGAAGTTGAGCTTACTGATACAGTTCTTGGCAACATCCCATAATAGATCGTCCGTTTTATTATGCCTGTTAATTTGCGAGGCAAAATAATTGATCACCAGTTCGGTCTCTAATTGCTCTCGCTGACTCATTTGCTTTCTTTGGTAATACTTGATCACATACCAGCTTACAAACAACGCTGCAATGATCCCCAGGGACTTAAACCACCAGGCCTGGTGAAAGGGTGTTGCGATAAGAACCGTCACTTCATTACCTGCATCCTGCCAGTTCTTATTATCGTTGCTGATTCGTACTTTAAAAACGTACTTACCCGAAGGAAGGGAATTATACCGAACAGAATTCTGATCGGCAATTTTAATCCAGTCTTCGTCCAGGTCTACGAGCTTGTATTCATAAAATGTCCGGCGATGGGGACTGTAATCAACTGATCCAAAATAAAAAGTAACCTGGTTATCTGTCGGGGCCAGTTTAAATTCACGGTTATCAGTGATCCTGGCAACAATATTCTTCGATTCAATTTTATTAACCAGGAGATTCAGGGACGATATCCTTTTTTTATACAAAGAATCGGGATGAAAGTATTGCAGTCCCTTGGGTGTGCCAAATATAAACTCTCCATTGCCTGTTTGAAAGTATGCCCCTACCCTAAAGCCATAAATACTTAACCCATAACGCTCATCAAACACTTTCAAACTGGAATCCGCCGGGGCATAACATGCCAGGCCAATATCATTACCGATCCACATTCGGTTGTGTTTGTCCAGTAATAACCCTTCTGCCCTGCTGATTAACAAGCCGTCTTTTTGCGTGATAGTTTTTTCTGTCCCGTCTTTATAAAAAATTCTTAACCCGTAGGCGTTCCCTACATAGAGGGTACCGGCAGCGTCGGTATGCAAATCAAAAACACCCTCGCCCCGGTACTTGCTGAAACCCAGGTGCTCTGTCAATTGTTTGGTACTGCAATCATACCGGAATACGCCCCGGGTCGATCCTGAAAACCACATCGTGTTTTTATCCAAATAAAGAGGCGCTACGAACATAGAATCAAACATCTTCAGGGGCGAATTTTCAAAGTTATCAATACCAAAAGTCTTCATATTTATCCTGCATAGTCCGTTACGGCCACAGACCCACATATGGCCATCGGGACCCGGTTTAAGCCGGGAAATCATCTTTACCTTCAAACTAAAAGGGTTCCCGTCCTCATTCCGGAAGTGCTTTAACAGTTTCCTGTTCTTATCTATAACAACCAGCCCCTCGTTCTGTACCGATACCCATATATTATCATTATCATCAATGACAATAGAAACCAGTTCCCTATTTCTAAAAATTGGCTTCCCGTCCTTCCCGTAATATTCGATGAATGTAGATGTATTGGTGTTTCTTTTCCACTCTAGCAGGCCCGCCATGGTACCGATATAAAAGGTATTATTATCTTTTGTCGCTATCCCGGCAATGAATCCATCATAACCATAGCCATTTTTATCCACAAAAACACTTTGCGTACCAATGATATCTCTCGAATTAAAATAACTGATTCCATTGGGGTTACTGGCTATAAAAACCCATCCTTCAGCGCCAACGGCTATAGTGGTAGTGCTGTTATTGCTAATCGATGCCGGGTCAGTAATCTCATGCCTGAAATTATACATCTTGCCCAACGCTTTATTGTACAGATAGACTCCATCATTAGCCGTACCCAGGATATAACGGTTGTCATCGATTTTCCGGGACTGGTTAAATTCTGCAGTTACCAGCTTGCCGTGCTGGTCCTTTAGGTCTTTAAAAGGGTGCTTTATTTCCTCTGAAACCAGGTTTACTGATTTAACCTCCTTGCTAACCCGGTCGTAAAATAACAGCTCATTATTTCCCCAGTTGGCCAATGGCGTACAGTTGGCAATGCTGTATTTTTTTTCTACCGTATTCGTGCTGTACTTAACACGCAAAAAAGCATCCGTGTGAATGAGCAGGTAATAGTCATCATCAAAATGAAAGCTCCTGTTACGCCCTTTCATTTTGAATTTGTCCCAGTCTTTGATGGGGAAAAAAACAAAATGCTTATTCGTAACTGAATCCGGGGGCTTGAGTGAGCTATTCTCCCTGAAAGAATAATTTCCTTTCCCGGTATAAAGGATAGCGCCATGTTTATCCGTATCAAGTATCCAAAGTACCCTGGCCGGTTTGCTTTCTTCATAAACAGCTACCCGGTACATTTGCCTCCTTTCATCAATCATCGTCACAAACCCGCCCGCAGTTAATACCCAGATGCGATTCCTTTCATCGCATACAACCTGGATGGTATTGCTGCTATTTAACTGCGGATGGTCGGCGGCATAGTATTTTTCAACGGTTTTGCCGTTAAACATGTTCAGCCCGTTACCCGTTGCAATCCATAGATTCCCCTTTTTATCAACACACATACGGTTTACCCCGATATAGGAAAGGCCGTTGTTGGTGCTGAGGTGCTGGAATACCACACCCGATTGGGCATATACTTTCAACAAGCAGGTGAGGGTAAATAATATGGCTACTAACTTTTGCAAACTGATTTTGAGGCAAAGTAATTGAATTCAACAAACAATAACCTGGGCCCCATCCATCTACAACCCAGGCTATCATTATTAAATTATTGAATGTTAACCGATTGTCTTGAGGATAACTACTCAACGGCAGCTCCTGCCGAGTAAACGGCAAAGATTTGCTGTTCAGGCCGGCCTTGGTAAGGAAAAGGAAAACCGCCTTGCTGACGGGCGGTTTCCCTATTTCGATACCATATTTATTATGGAGTGGCATTATGAAGTAAAATATTGACTGGTATGTTTAGTCATCATTACCGATTACCGCCAGTTTCCAGGTAGCTTTAAAAGTCCGGGACGAACCTGTATTATTATAGATCATAATGGTGAAACCAGAAGTGGTGACCTGGTTAACTGTCACCTGGAACCTGTATGGAATATCCACGAACCCGGGCGCCAGGTTGCCGACAGTTACGGTTGGCGCTGTATCAAACGTTTCAGCGAAGTTGATTGTCCTTGTCATGCTGCACTCGTTACAGAGCGTAACCGTGCCACCGCTGCCATCGTCGAATACAGCCTGGGCTGCTTCGTAGCGTAAATGGTTGGCAAAACTGTTCCTTAATGTTCCTTTATTTCCTTTTACAGAAACAGTTCCATTGGTGTAAATATTTCCTGCCTTGGTTACCGATGTTACGGCCGCGGAATTACCGTCTTCCAACAATATGAAATGACCAGTACCTGCATTTTTCACTTCAACAACCGGACTGTTACTTGCTA
>DASUMO010000389.1:0-12407 GCA_036277695.1 Chitinophagaceae bacterium | reverse complement strand
ATCCGGACCATAATAAATGCTATGATTATCATATTCTGGTAAAGAAGCACTCATTTTTACACACAAATTGTGATAACTAACACTCATTTTTTATAAAATCAGGTTTCCACCTGTATAAGTGCATCTAAATTCCTGATCCCGATCTTTTTTTCACTGATAAAACCCTCGGCATACTTTACCCCAATCCTTTTCCCGAACATCCTGGCTCTGGCAATCACACTCTCGAGGAAATCCGGGGTGGAAATATAGGTTTGAGGACCTTCAGCACCGCCATTGGAGGAATGAAATTGAGTGCTATAGGCTTCGATCGACTTCATCCTTTGCTCGAATACATCACTGATATCTATCAGCAGATCAGGCTCATGGTACCAATCCTGGATATAATGCAGTACATAGGCCGGTCGCCATTTTTCCTGGTCCTTACCTTGTTCATCCCTGGTCCGGATTTTAGAGAGGCCGGAAAGATAACAGCTGTCGGCGATTAATTTACCCGCCCGTCCATGATCCGGGTGGCGATCATGCAGCACATTGGCCAGTACTATTTCAGGCTGGTATTTGCGAATGGCACGAATAAGGGTTAGCTGGTGCTCCTCGTCATTTTTGAAAAACCCATCTCTCATTTTCAAATTTTCCCTGCTTTGAACACCAATAATCATGGCAGCATTCGCTGCTTCTTCGTAACGGGTTTCCACCGTTCCCCTGGTTCCCAGTTCGCCCTGGGTCAAATCAATTATTCCTGCTTTTTTACCCCGTTTAAGTTCATTAATCAATGTACCCGAACATCCCAGCTCCACGTCGTCGGGATGAACGCCTATAGCGAGTATATCTAACTTCATATGTGCAATATAATTAAAGTGGATGGAGATAGGAGATCAGAAGATGGAGGTGGATAGCAGAAGTGTTGTTGTTTTTTCTGACTTCCTACATCAGACCTCATACCTCCAAATTCATTTCCTATAGGGATTATTATACCAGACACCATCTATCTCCCGGACAAAATTTTCGATCTGGCGATCGGTTTTATCCGCAAGATCCCAATCCTGCTTGAGATTGCCCCCTACAAAAAAAGCGACGGTCTGGTAAAAACGGGCATTGACCCCGCCCTTGTATTCTTTAATTATTTCGTAGCAGTTATTACCGGTTTGACGGTTGATCAGTTTCATCAACACCCTGCCCTGGTAAACCGATAGGTTGGAAAGAGGGTCTCCGAATTGTTTTTTCAATTCTTTTTCCCTGGATTTGATATAAGTCTTGCGCTTTTTTTTATCCGGAACATTTGCCAGGTTAGTATTGATATCATTGATCGTGGAACCCGCAATACGCGCATAGGGATAGGTGACATAGACCGCATTTCTTAACCGGGTCCATTCGGCAATATACTTTTCCATTTTCCTGCCTGAAAGTCCATTCCCCACCCATACCATTCCCAATTCCTTATAGGGCATCAGTTCATTCTGGTACCAAATAGCCGACACAATCATTGTATCATTTGCTCCCCATTTTTTGGAACGTTCCTGCATAGAAGGAAGAGGGGCAATCGTATCGGTGCGGGCTTCGGTGGGTTCAATTTGAGCAAAAGACGAATTGACGGCAAAAAAAGCAATGATTGCCAGTAGTTTGAGTCGAATTTTATATGAGGGATTTTGACCCATGTTGTCGAATATACAAAATGCGATTGGCAAAAAATAGACAGCTAAGCTAAATAAAACGCTGTATATAATTTGTTATGATTCACTATATCGCCGGTTGAGACGGATGCGCCTGGCCATGCTGATAAAAATCCCTACCGCGGTAATGGCCACTCCAAACCAGAGTAATTTAATAAAGGGGAATTTATAAGCCTTTAGCGTGACGTATTTCATCAGGGCACTGGTCTCTTTCACACCCAGTTCAATACTATTATCCGGGTTCACTTTCTGTAGTTGCAGGACCAGGTTCTCAGAAGGAATTGTATCGGGTATCGCCAGGTATTCACCCTTGGCAAAGGCCAGCCGGGGTGTAACAGTATAGATAGACCCGGTTTTGGAGTAAATCTTCAGGGGCGCCTCATGGAGAGTTCCCGTTTTACCAAATATCTCTTCGGGAAGGCTGTCGGTGGCTTTTACATTCTCCAGGATCATAAAACCGTTGCCATAAAACAGCGAATCCCCGGCTTTTAATGCATTAGGTTTAAAACGGGCCGTGTCCTCTTTTTGTTTGTCAGGATCGGGTAATGATGTCACGTAAGTAAATACATCATGATCCCAGTAGTGACGGGAATCAGGGTTGGCCATCAATCCTTCATTTCCTTTATAGTTTACAAAGGCATTGGGCTGCAATGTAAAATCCTCTTTACCGTCTTTACGCTGGAAATGGATATTATAAAACCATAATTGTTTTTTGGGATGGGCTGAATCGCTTTGATAGGTTACCCAGTATTTTCCCATATCCGTTTTGATCCCTTTTACCAGGGTAAGGTTTTCGCCGGGTTTCTCTTCACTGTTTTCGCCAAAATCGAGAAAGATTCCACTGGTATTTTTTGAGAGCATTTCTTTATTGGAAGAAGAGATCAGAATACCCAGCAACACCAGGCCAAATCCCAGGTGGGCCACCGAGCCCCCGGAAAGATCGAGTTTTCCTTTCATGCCGATCCATATATAGGACGTATTGGCTACTATGGCATAGATGCTGCAAATGACCCCCACCCAAATGGCTCCTTTAAAAACCGGGCCCTGTTTTTCATATTCAATATTTCCCAGTGTAATAAAAATGGCAGCAAGAGCAACGGATACAATGGTAGGGACCAGGATCTTTTTCCAGAAATAGGCGGAAGAAGTGTCTTTATAACGGAGGTATTGCGTAATGGCTGTAAGGACTGCCACGATGATCGCGATATAAACCTGTATGCTATTGTAAGCAAATTCGGGGTCCTCCGGCGCTGCAATCT
Organism: Chitinophagaceae bacterium; assembly: GCA_036277695.1. Classification (GTDB taxonomy): domain Bacteria; phylum Bacteroidota; class Bacteroidia; order Chitinophagales; family Chitinophagaceae; genus CADEDV01. Next base: position 9,481 of record DASUMO010000389.1, on the reverse strand, counting down.
TTGTCCCGAATAATTTATTAATTACAGGTAAGGAAGTTTTACTGATGATGACGATGGCTGAAAGGAAAAAGACAAGGGAACCGATAAACATCCAGAATTCCCGCGAGGAAGTATTTTCTTCCTTGACGATGGTGGGTACCTGTGTTTGAATCTGGTAAATAATAAAGCCCAGGCCAATCAATAAACTGAATAGGCCAATAGCGGCAACAGCACTGAATAAAGTAATAAGAGCAAGTGATAAACCGGCTATTAACGTGATCCAGCGCTGCCTGTTATTTTTAGCTGCCAGCAACCCGGCCCCCCAGATAAAGAGATACATTAAAAGATATAACTGCACATTCATCCCCAGGTCGGTAAAAGCATGAACCGAAGAGTCACCAAGAATACCACTGCGGGTCAGGAAAGTAGAATAGAGGATAAATCCAAAGGCCAGTATCAGGAATAAATGCGTAGAACGTAATGAATGACCGCTATGCTTATAGATGAGCAGGGTATGTATGCCGGCAACCAGTATGAGCCAGGGAACCAGGGATGCATTTTCAACTGGATCCCAGGCCCAGTAACCTCCAAAGGTCAGCGACTCATAGGCCCACATGGCCCCCATCATGATGCCCACGCCCAGGGTAGCTGCTGAAAACAAGGCCCAGGGCAGGGCATGGCGGGTCCAGTCCCCAAAACGTTTTGTCCATAAGCTCGCAACAGCAAATGCAAAAGGCACTATAGTAGAGGCAAAACCCAGGAATAAAACCGGGGGATGTATGACCATCCAGTAATTCTGCAGGAGGGGGTTCAGGTCATTTCCATCTTTGATGGATAAAAGATAATCGGGCCGAAGTCCCTGGTTAACATCACCATTAATATGCAGGGCTGGAGCATTATCAAGCACCCCCGAATCGCGCAATAGCAGGAAAGGGTTGGTCCCCAATTTCCAGTCAAAAATATAGAGACCCGCAATCATGGTTGCCAGGCAAAATTGGGCAAAACTTAGTACCGTCATTACCGGGGCTTCCCAACTTTTACTTGTTTTGATTAAAACCAGGCCCAATATACAATGCCAGATGCTCCAGAGCAGGAAACTGCCTTCCTGGCCTTCCCAAAAACAGGCGAGCAGGTATTTGAATTCAAGGGAGAGACTGCTATGCTGCCAGGCATATTTATATTCGAAAAGGTGGTTATAAATGATATAAAATAAAATGCTGAAAATAGCCAGGACGGAGATGCATTCTGTGATAAATGCATAACGGGCCAGTTTTTTCCAGTAAACACCCTGGTTAGCTGTATTGCGGGTAGCAAGTGCGTAAGCGACTGTTGCGACCAGGGATGCGACTAAAGAGAGAACAATAAATAAATGCCCTAATCGTCCAGGCAACAGATGCTCACCTATATAATCCATTCTTCAAATATTATTTTTCCGGATTGCTGTAGCTATTGTCGGCAGGCACCGTGTTCTGGGCTGCATTCTGGATATTTTTTTCCGCCGCTTTCATATCATCCTTGTATTTGGACGGGCATTTCATCAGGATCTCCTTGCATTCGAAATGATCTCCCTTGTAAGCACCTTTCAGCACCAGCCTTTCGCTATGCTCCAGGTTTTCCGGCTTTGAATTATGATAAACGACTTTTACCGATTTACCCAGTGAATCAATTGCGGTAAAGCGCAGGTAATTGGGATTGTTGATTGCATCGTATTCCACCGGCTGGCTATGATCCAGTTTGGCGATCACGTGAACGAACTTACCGGGTTTGGCCATGGCCGTTTCTACGGTATCATAGGTGGTGGCTGTTTTTAAAAAAGAGATCAGCACGGCAATGGCTCCGGCGATCAAAACCAGCAGGATTATATGGATCTTCTTCATAGCTAAAATCTGATTGTTATCAGGAGCGCTGCAAAGTTAGGTCAAATTAACCAAGCTAAATGCATTGGTTGCATCAATTGCCTATTACGATATTGGAAAATTGTTAAAGCATTTTGACAAATTAGTTGCAGATCATACACATTCAATTAGAGATAACCTTTGCCCTTATCTTTGCCGCAAATCCAGATTTTTGCCATATGATGTTTCAACTGACTGAAGAACAATTGATGATCCAGAAAGCCGCCCGTGATTTTGCACAATCGGAATGCCTGCCCGGTGTAATTGAAAGGGACGAAAAACAGTTATTCCCAAGGGAACAGGTCCTGAAACTGGCAGATCTTGGTTTCCTGGGCATGATGGTGAAGCCCGAATATGGTGGGGCCGGCATGGATACCGTCAGTTATGTGCTGGCTATGGAAGAAATTTCAAAAATCGATGCCAGCACCAGCGTGGCCATGAGCGTGAATAATAGCCTTGTCTGTTATGGTCTGCAGGAATTTGGAAGCGAGGACCAGAAGAATAAATACCTCACACCCCTGGCACAGGGCCGTAAAGATGGAGAGCTTTATATAGGCGCATTCCTGTTAAGTGAGCCCGAGGCCGGCAGCGATGCAACTTCACAGCGCACGATAGCAGAAGATAAAGGTGATTACTATTTACTCAATGGTACCAAGAACTGGATCACGAACGGAGGTACCGCATCTGTTTACCTGGTAATGGCCCAAACCGATTCCTCCAAGAAATCGAGAGGGATCAATACCCTGATCGTAGAAAGAAACTGGCCCGGGGTAACGGTGGCTGCCAAGGAAAATAAGCTGGGTATCCGTGGCAGTGATACGCATACCATTATGTTCACAGATGTAAAAGTTCCCAAAGAGAACCGGATCGGGGAGAATGGCTTTGGTTTCAAATTCGCCATGAAAACCCTGGCCGGGGGCAGGATCGGTATCGCTTCCCAGGCATTGGGAATTGCAAGCGGGGCTTATGAACTGGCCCGCGAATATTCCAAAACCAGAAAAGCCTTCGGTACCGAAATCATGAATCACCAGGCCATTGCTTTCAAACTGGCCGATATGGCCACCCGGATCGAAGCAGCAAGATTACTATGCCTGAAAGCTGCCTGGGAAAAAGATTCTAACCAGGATTATACCCTCAGTTCATCCATGGCCAAAGTATTTGCCTCCGAAACTGCCATGTGGACTACCGTGGAGGCTGTCCAGATACACGGAGGTTATGGTTTTGTAAAAGAATACCATGTGGAAAGACTGATGCGGGATGCCAAGATCACGCAGATCTATGAAGGCACCAGCGAGGTACAACGAATCGTGATCAGCAGGAGTATTTTGAATAAATAATTACTTGTGATAACAAGCGGATGTGCAAATAGCGGCAGCCGTTTGCACATTTTTGTTTATGTAGATTTGAGCTTAATAACGTATGGCTGTCAATATTGAAGCATATGACCAGCTTAAAGAGGAATTGGGAAAAAAGCAGGTAACCCTGGTTGCCGTTTCCAAAACCAAACCCCTGGAAGATATCCTGGAGCTATATCAACTCGGGCAAAGGGATTTCGGGGAGAATTATGTACAGGAACTGGCAGACAAGGCCGCCAAACTTCCCGCCGATATTCGCTGGCACTTTATCGGTCACCTGCAAACCAATAAAGTAAAGTACATAGCTCCCTTCGTGCAACTGATCCAGGGTGTAGATAGTCCTAAATTGCTGAATGAGATCAGCAAGCAGGCTTTGAAGTGCAACAGGATCATTGATTGTCTTTTACAGGTATATATTGCAGAAGAGGAATCAAAATTCGGCCTGGATGAAAAGGAGCTGGACGACCTGTTGTCCCGGTTAAATGAATTAAAAGGCGTGAGGATTTGCGGATTGATGGGAATGGCCAGTTTTACAACGGATATGGATAAAGTCAGGAAGGAATTTCAACACCTCAGGAAAATTTTCGATAGGTATTCCCGGATATCCACCTCAACTCAAAATTTTACTATTCTCTCCATGGGTATGAGCAGTGATTATAAGGTAGCTGTAGAAGAGGGAAGCAACCTGGTCCGAATTGGCAGCTTATTATTTGGTGAAAGAGTCAAATTGAACCCGGATGGGGGATCGATTTATGAATAAAAATTCGTATTTTTTCTGATTGAATAAAACCGGACCATGCGAAAAATTTTCGTACTACTATTCATACTATCAGCTTTCACTGTATCCGCCCAGGAAGAAGGCGATACGCTTTTGCCCCGATGCCCGGTTTTTATTACAGACACCCTGACTTCGAATAATTATTTCCTGGAATTTCAACCCGCCATTGTAAAAACTTACCGGGCAAAAGGAAAACTCACCATTGTAGTTCAACAAAAAGACCAGTATTTTACTATTTTCTTCACCGACCGCAAGCTGGAAAACAGGAAGTATAAAATTGTGGTAGGCGAAACCCGGAAGGACAATGAAGTGGAAGCCAAGTATTCCTTTAGGTCCGGGGGATCTGCTTCCTATGTAAGTGTTACGAGGGGACAGGTCGAATCCAGTTTCGATAAAGAAAAAGATCGTTGGCATATCAGGGTGAATGGACTTTTAAGCAACCTGGCTGCCAATACGGTCAGTAATTATAAAGTCAACGCCGATTTTTATATCCGCTAAATTTAGTTTTACTCCCGTGCAGAAGGGTAATTCCTAACATTCAATCCCAGGAATATATCCCGGCGGGCTTCCAATAACCCATCTTTCATTACTGTCTTCAATACTCCCTGTCCGCCTACAGGTTGAGCCCTGGCTTTTTCTGCGGGAGGTAACAAGGGGTCATCGGCAAACAAAAAATCATCAATCCAATACTCAGTTTTGCCAGGCTCTTTGATAATAGCATGAATATGCTTTGGATTATTACTGTTAGGGTAAGAGGCCGGTACCAGCGTATAAAAGCTGTAATAACCGTTTTGATCTGTGCGCACCCATCCACGCAGGAAGCCATGCTTCTTGTCTATTCCTTTTTCATTTCCCCGCTTTGGGTATATCCCCGTCTGGTCGGTATGATAGAAATACATAACAACATGGGGAGCCGGCGTTTTTCCATCTTTTTGGAAAATGGTGCCACTTACGTGTAAGCGCGGTCCCCTATCTAAAAAATCTGCCAGGGTATCGATTGTGTTCAACTGCTCAAAAGGAACCGGGGATTCGTAAATAGCTTCACAATCTTCGCAGGGTCCCCCGACTTTAATATCTGCGGGGCCCGGTTGGTTCACTATCCGGGTACCGGATGTTCCCTGAGTACATCCATGCAGGCTGATTAGAGAACCCAGGATTAATGAAAAATAATATTTCATGGCTTTTTTTTAGTAAAGATCAATGTTCATATAACGGGTTGCCAAAACTTTACGCCACCGGCCTGATAATCTTGATAAAAAGTAAAGTCGCCTGTCGTCACGCCGGCCTGGCCCCTGGTGTAAACCGTTTTCCCACCCGGAATTTGTACATTTATTTTGAGCTATGCACAACAGGGGACTCCTGAAATATAAAGTTCATCACCTGCTATTCTGGATGCTGGTATTTGGCCTCTGGTATTACCTGCGTTACCAGGACTATGCGAACGGGCAACAAGCTTTCCGGGTCACCCTGCTCAAGGTCGCCGACCTGGCCTTTATGATCTACCTGACGACTTATATCCTGATCCCCCGCCTGCTGTACCGTAAACAATATTTCTCATTTGTGTTCATTTTTCTTTTCATGATCGTAGCCAGCAGCATCGGCAAAATGTATATAATCGGGCAGATCACCGACAATCCCCAGCTATTCAGTTTTACAGGCAACCTGAAGCAGCGTTTTTATGAGAACGTGATCACTCATTTCTTCCTGGTCATCGGCGGGGCCGCTATACAACTGATATTCGATTATACCAAAATGCAACAACGGTTGGCCGAGGTGGCCAAAGAAAAAGCAGAAACCGAACTGAACTTTTTAAAATCACAGATTAACCCCCATTTTCTTTTTAATTCCCTGAATGCGGTATATTTCCTGATTCACAAGGATAATACAGAAGCCCGGCAGTCGCTGCATAAGTTTTCAGAAATGCTGCGTTACCAGCTCTACGAGGCGGGCGACGATAAAATCCCCATTGAGAAGGAGATCCATTACCTGAAAGATTATATGGACCTGCAGCAGTTACGTAAAGACGAAAAATATTCTGTCCAGTTTCATTGTTCGCCGGCTGTAAAAGGGTTTACTATTGAACCTTTGCTGCTCATTCCTTTCGTGGAAAATGCGTTCAAACATATCTCGCACCACAACGATACGTCCAATTATGTGAAAGTGAACCTTGGCCGGGAGAATGGGCGCTTTCATTTTTCCGTTGAAAATTCGACAGAAAAACATGTCCCCAGTCATTCCGGAAGGATCGGTATCGGGTTGCCCAACGTGAAACGCAGACTGGAATTACTATACCCCGGAAAGCATGAACTGAACATACAGGAAACTGATCACAGTTATGCCGTACATTTAAACCTGCATCTTTCATGATTATCCGTTGCATCATAGTGGACGATGAACCTTTGGCCCGTAAAGGGCTGAAGGAATATATTGCCGATACGGATTTCCTGGAATTGCTTGGCGAATTTGATAACCCGCTCAAGGTTACAGAACTTATCAGTAGGGGCGAAGTGCAATTGTTATTCCTGGATATACAGATGCCGAAGATTACAGGACTGGAATTTTTTAAAACGCTGAAAAACCCGCCCCCGGTAATTTTTACCACTGCTTATCCCCAGTTTGCACTCGATGGATTTGAAGTGAATGCCCTGGATTACCTGCTCAAACCGGTTTCCTTTGAACGGTTTTTCAAAGCGGCATTAAAAGCTAAAGAATATTACGAGGTGAGAGAAAAAAACCAGCACGAAGTAACGCCGGCTGCCGCTGATTACTTTTTTATCAAAGCCGATAACAAACTGGTTAAACTGGCCTTTGAGGATATTCTATTTGCCGAGGCGCTGCAGAACTATGTCATCATTCATACAAAGGAAAAAAAATATATTACTTATCTCACCTTTCGTTCGGTAGAGGAATACTTACCTGCTGATCGCTTTATCAAAACCCATAAATCCTATATTATAGCAGCCGCCCGGATCGAAAGCATTGAGGGCAATGATATCCGGATCGGAACGCATCATATTCCTATTAGCCGCAACCTGAAAGAAGAAGTAATGGAAAGATTACTCAAAGGAAAATTCCTGAAAAGGTAGGCCGAACTTACTATTCATATCCTTCTATCCCTTCCACGATATGTTCATAATTCAGGAGGAGTTCGGTACCGGCTGGTATGTCCTCGATGGCTTCAAAATATTCCCCATGGTTGACAGATAAAATATTGGGAACGGGAGAGTGATTCAGGTAATTTACCATGTCCATCAGCTTGAACCCATAGTCGGGAACAAAATAATGTTCCTCATCGTAGAGGCAATAGGTTTCAACCAGGTTGCGGGAATATTCCGGGAGCTGGTCCACATCCCGGATAGGTAATCTGATCCATTCACCGATATTCCGGGAAAAAATGCTACGGCAGCCTTTTGGAATATCCCGGAGGGCAAAGACCCCTATACCATGAACGGGAGAGGGCCGCAGGGAAATATAGGTTTCCTCGGTAAGCTCCCGCAGTAGTTGTTCTTTCGTCATAAATAGGTGGAGATGGGATCAGCTACCCCGTTGGGAACCGGTGTTTGATTGTTTGCTGACAAACCCGGTTGATTTGGGTTTCTGGATGAATTTGGACCCCTGGCTGGCTGCAGGTGCATTCTTTTTCTGACCTTTTTTCTTCCCTTTGTTGTTTTGTTGATTCAATAATGACATAGGATGATTTTTTAAAAACTGCTTGTAAAGATAATGGTTCCCCGAGGAATTGCGTGCAGGGTCGGCGTGTTTTCCGTTTATTGCAGGCAATTTCTTCGTTGGGCGCAGCCAACTATCCCATGTTATTTTATGTTGCCCGATGATCGCCAAAGAAAATAAGGCTGGGAGGGCTTTATAATTTTAATAACTTTATAGTGGTTTAGTATCTTGAAATGGTTGCCAACGATATGCCTGCTCTTACCCTTCTGCAAAGGGTTTACGCAAAATATTCAACCGGCAGTTAGTGAAAACCCTGCCAGCCTGGTTGCATACTTAACGCAAAACAGCCATACGGATAAAGAGAAAGTTGTTGCCATTTTCAGGTGGATAACGGAAAATATCGCTTACTACCGGCCCGATCCCCGCACGGGAAGAAAAAAGAATCAGTCAATGTTGAACAATAATGATTTCCCCGAGGAACCGGGTGAATTACCCTCGCTGGATGAAAGGGTAGCGCTGCAAGTTCTTCGTAACAAGAAAGCGGTATGTGAGGGGTATGCCAGGCTTTTTAAGGCAATGTGCAATCATGCGGGAATTCCGGCCCGGGTCCTTACCGGGTATGCCCGGACCAATTTCACGAGCAGGGATAACCGCTTTCGCTCCAATCATACCTGGAATGCAGTCCGGATCGACAGTAACTGGCACCTGCTCGACATCACCTGGGCCAGTGGCTATATAGCCTGGCCTTCCGGGGAGTTTGTACGGCATTATGACGACTATTATTTTTTAACGCCTCCCGAAAAATTCGTCCAGCATCATTACCCCGATGATCCCCGCTGGATCTTGCTGACCGAACAGCCTGTATTGCCTGAATTCCGGCAAACACCGTTCCGCCAAAAATCTTTTTCGAAATACAGTATCACTGCTTTTTATCCAGCCAAAGGAATTATTGAAACCTCGGTAGGCGATACGATTCAACTGGAACTGGAAACGGGAGCTGTTGAAAGAAATATGAGTATTGCCCCTGATTCACTTTGGGATCCGGCCTACCTGCCTCAAACTGCCCTGGATGCTTTTGTACAACCCGAAACGCAAACTCCGCTGCAAAATACGATCCGGTACAGGTTTCCCGTTCAATCCGGCAATATCCAATGGCTCTACGTAATGTATAATAATGATGCTGTTTTACGCTACAGGCTTCAAATCAAAAAGCAGGAAGCAAACAACAGCATTCAATAAATCTTGGCCCTGTTAACACTTGAGGAAGGATTGATAATGATAACTGCTGAAAGGTTCATAATTGTTCACAAAAAAATTCCAGTTATGACACAGCGCCTTATTTCCCGGATCGCCATCTACCTCCTCGCCATCATCATGATTGTTTTTGGAATTTATCATTTCCAGCAACCCCGCAGTATGCTGGTATTTGTACCCGAAAACCTGCCCGGGGGTATTACCTGGGTGTATGTTGTGGGAGCCGCTTTTATCCTGGCTGCGATTTCCTTCATTACGAACAAATTTGTCAAGGTCACTGCTTATTTCCTGGCAGCCCTGCTGATCGTTTTTGTGCTTACGGTTCACCTTCCGAACTATAACCAGGCAGGGGATGCGGAAATGCGGCAAAACGCATTTATAAATGTACTCAAGGACCTGGCCCTGGCAGCCTTTGCACTGCATATTGCCGGGAGCGCCGACAGTCATGGCGTGAAGTACTGATGTATAAATGAAAGTATCATCCCGCAATGATCCCTGCTCTTCATTTATCAGCGGGAAAATAGACTTTGCGGATCTTTCCATTTTCCACC
>DASUMO010000388.1:0-3984 GCA_036277695.1 Chitinophagaceae bacterium | reverse complement strand
GTAAACCGTTTATTCGTCAATATCCAGTCTACCTGGCAACAGTTTCAATCCAGGCTTAACGAAATTCAAAATCGAATAAATAGTTTGCAGCGTTTATATATGGAGGCGCAGATGGAGATCATGAAAGAAAAAAAATTCTATCCCGATGCGAATGGTACCCTGCGGCTTACTTACGGGAATGTTAAACCTTATAATGCAAGAGATGCCGTGAAGTATGATTATTATACTTACCTGGATGGGGTTATGGAAAAATATAAACCAGGGGACTATGAATTTGATGTGCCGGAAAAACTGCGGGAACTCTACCGGAAAAAAGATTATGGTCCCTATGGGAGCAGTGGAAAAATGCCGGTTTGTTTTATCGCTACTAATCATACTACGGGAGGAAATTCCGGCAGCCCTGCGCTGGATGCCTACGGAAACCTGGTGGGACTCAATTTCGACCGCGTTTGGGAGGGTACCATGAGTGATATTAATTATGATCCTTCAATTTGCCGGAATATCATGGTGGATATACGCTATATATTATTTGTAGTAGATAAATATGCCGGGGCCGGCCACCTGGTAAAGGAGATGAAGCTGGTCCACCCCAAGAAAAAATAAAAAGGATTGCCGGGCTAAACGATTGAGCAGGAGTAATTTGATCTAAAATAATTGGCCTTGTTCGGGGTCTTAACCAATTACTGACAGTATCCACAAAATATCCCCAAAAACCCTATTTTTGCCATCCGTTTTTTAAAACCCGCTTATTACAATTCTACCATGTCTATCATTCAAAGAATCAGGGAAAAAGGTGCGTTGATTTCCGCTATCGTGATTGCGCTGGCCTTGCTTGGATTTATCGCTATGGATGCATTTACCGGCCGCAGTAATATTTTCGGCGGTGGTATCAGTACCACGGTGGGTCGTGTAAATGGCAAGCGGATCGATATTGATGAATTCCGAAACAGTATAGATCTGCAGGCCCAAAACCTCGAGTCGCAAGGTTATCCTTCAGGTGAGGGCACCCGTAACCAGGCATTGGAACAGGCCTGGAACCAACAGGTCGGAAAAATATTGATCACCGATGAGATTGACAAACTGGGTATCCGTGTCAGTGAAAAAGAACTCAGCAACAGCATTCTTTTCGGAAATAATCCGCCGGAAGATCTTCGCCGCCAGTTTACCAATGAACAAACCGGTCAATACGATCCGCAACTGGCCGCTACACAAATCAATGCAACGCTGAAAAGCGGCAGCCCCGAAGTAAAGGCCAATCTCAGCGCCTATATTAACCAGCAAAAATTCATTCGCCAGGTTGATAAGTATAATTCCATGCTGATCAACACGACGAATATGCCGAAATGGATGCTGGAGAAACAAAATGCCGACAATAGCCAGCTGGCAAGGATTTCATTTGTCAGAAAACCCTATACGGATATCAGCGATAGTGCAGTTAAGGTTACCGATAAGGAAATAGAGGACTATATCAGCGAGCATAAAGATGAATTCAAACAGGAGGAGAGCCGGAGCATTTCCTATGTCAGCTTTCCTGCTTCACCCAGTGCGGCCGACAGTGCGGCCGTAAGAGAACGACTGCTGGCGCTGAAACAAAAAATGCAGGATGCTACCGATATACAGGCCTTCCTGGCAGCAGAAGGAGCACAGACGAATTTTTATAATAGCTATATCAGCGGGGAAACGATCCAGATCCCGGGCAAGGATTCCATTTTCAATATTCCAGTTGGAACTGTTTATGGACCTTATATTGATGCCAACACCTATAATATTGCCAAACTGATCGATGTCAGGCAAATTCCTGATTCGGTAAAAGTGCGGCATATACTTATTGCAACAACTTCACGTGATCAGAGTGGACAAACCCAGGTGGTAAGAGATACAGCCACTGCAAAAGCCATTGCTGATAGTGTACAACGCATCATTGCTGCGGGTCAAAACTTCGATTCCGTTGCCGCTAAAGTTTCTGAAGATCCGGGTAGCAAGGATAAAGGAGGTGTTTACGAAACCGGCAGTGGCCAGATGGTACCGGAGTTCAATGATTTTATGTTTACAAAACCGGTAGGTTCCAAAGCCGTGGTAAAAACCGATTTTGGGTATCACTATATGGAAGTGCTTTCTCAAAAAGGGAGCAAGAAAGGGTATAAGATTGCCTATCTCAGCCGCCCCATAACTGCCAGCAGTGAAACCGATCGCAATGCAAGGAATGCAGCCAGTGATTTTGCCGCCCGGAGCCGGGATGAAAAATCCTTCAATGCCAACTATGAAAAAGAATTAAAACCTAAAGGCATCAACAAAGGTTATGCAATTGATATCAAGCCAGCGGGTGGTACAGTCATGGGACTGGCGCCTTCCAGGGCCTTTGTGAAAAATATCTATGAAGCGGATATGGGTGAAGTGCTGGAGCCGGAAAGAGTGGGGAGTGATTATGTGGTTGCTTTGGTGACTGCCGTTTATGAAGAAGGTACCCAGCCGGTCACCAAGGCCAGGCCGGTAGTGGAACCCCTGCTGCGGAACAAGAAAAAAGCCGAACTGATCAAAAAAGAGATCGGCACAATTACTACACTGGAAGCAGTAGCTTCTAAATTAGGAAAGCAGGTTGAAACAGCCGACAGCCTGCGGATGACCGGATCCCAGTCTGCCATTGGTTTTGAACCCAAGGTCCTGGGCGCCGCCTTCAATCCATCCAATCGCGGGAAAGTGGTGACGGAAGTGATTGAGGGATCCCAGGGTGTTTATGTTGTAAAAGTTGAAAATGTAACCGCCACTGCCCTGGCCGATGCCAATGTGGCCGAACAAAAGAAAATGAGGGAAGCCCAGACTAAAATGCGTTACCAGCAAATGGCAATGCAGGGAATGGATCCCGTTCTGGATGCACTGAAAAAAGCTGCTAAAATAAAAGATAACCGTTCCGAACATTTCTAAGTAACCAAAACTAACGGCATCCCCGTCCAGCCCAGGCTGGACGGGTTTTTTTATGCGCTTAATGAAAGCTGGGCGGGGATTTGTTAATTTTATAGGTCGCTTCAACGATTAAGAGGTACCGACTGTTAAAGAATCATGATTAACCATAAAATAACCAGGACCGGGAATGAGTGAACCGATCATCAATAAAGTAGCGGAAAGCGGGCTGGTGACGATAGACCTGGAGCATTACTATCCTTCCGGCGACATAGCTTTTTTTGATTTGAAAGATCATTTATTCATGGGCATGATCCTGAAAGAAAAAGATTTCAGGACCGCCCTGAAAAACATGGACTGGTCAGTTTACCAGGACAAATCAGTAGCCGTGGGTTGCAGCGCCGATGCCATTATACCCGTTTGGGCCTATATGCTGGTTGCTTCTTATCTGCAACCCGTGGCTAAAGACCTGGTGATGGGAGACGAGAAGGAGCTGCACAAATATCTTTTCCTGAAAAATCTTTCCGCATTGAACCCCGGCGATTACGCAGATAAGCGGGTTGTCGTAAAAGGCTGTGGTGATACCCCGATAGGGGAGTTTGCTTATATGGAGATTACAAAATTGTTGCGTCCCGTAGCAAAGAGTATTATGTATGGGGAACCTTGCAGCACCGTACCCATCTTCAAAAAATCCTAGCGTTTTTAGAACCAGCCCCTTCGTTTAAATATGTATAACATAGCCAGTGGAACCAGTAACATAGCGCTTACAGCAAAGTAAAAACCCCATTCATGATGGGCATAAGGAACAATATCGAAATTCATCCCGAACACCCCTCCAATAACGGTAGCAGGCGCCAGCAAACAGGTCACAATAGTCATCACTTTCATCACTTCATTCAGCCGCAGGTTTACATTACTGACATAAAGATCCTGCATACTCATCATTACATCGCGGTAGTTTTCACTCAGGTCAAAAGCCTGTACAATATGATCATAAACGTCTTTAAAATATTTGGTGGTCCGGTCATTCAGCAACTCACTTTCGCTGCGGATAATGCCACCAACAAGATCCCGGACCGGCGCAAT
>DASUMO010000387.1:0-10999 GCA_036277695.1 Chitinophagaceae bacterium | reverse complement strand
CCATGGTCAAATGTGTTTTCCAGTCAATACAGGTCAGGCAAAACAGGTAATCCAAGCGGAGTGCCGGATCATCCCGGAGTTTTTCCGCCAGGTCTTTCCAATGGATGGGTTCGATAAGAATGGTTACCCATTGGCTGCCTTCTTCAAATACCGCTGAAGGCAGCAGGCTGGAAAGTTTACTCTTTAATTCTTCGGTTGTCATTTAACAGGTTGTTCGGGTTTTTCCATCCGGATCTGTTCCCTTGTCATTCCCGCTTTTATTTTTTGTTGTAAACTGATCAATGCATGCAGCAGCGCTTCAGGTCTCGGGGGGCAGCCTGCGATATATACATCCACGGGGATCACATGATCTGCTCCTTTTACCACCGAATAAGTATTATAGAAAAAAGGACCACCACTTGTAGCACAGGCTCCCATGGCCACCACATATTTGGGATCGGCCATCTGGTCATACAATCTTTTCAGCACAGGCGCCATTTTGTTTACAATGGTGCCGGCGATAATGATCACATCCGCCTGCCGGGGAGTGGCTCTTGCCACTTCAAATCCAAATCTTGACCAGTCATATTTTGCAGAAGCTGTGCTCATCATTTCAATGGCGCAGCAACTGGTGCCGAATACCAGGGGCCATAATGAATTGCTGCGTGCCCAGTTGATCACGTCATCCAATGCAGTGAGCAGCACACCCCCGGTTGGAGTGGAATGAACATTGCCGGGAAAAGGTTCCATAGGTTGCATTGGCGGTTTTACATCCATTTCAGCGCCCCCTTTTTATGTGCATAGAGAAATCCCATGAAAAGAATAAAAAAGAAAATGACAATTTCAGCCAGCGCCAGCCAGCCCACTTGTTTGACTACTACAGCCCAGGGAAAAAGAAAAATAAGCTCCACATCAAAAATTAAAAAAATCAGGGCGAATAAATAATAGCCCACGTTGAACTGGATCCAGCTGGGTCCCTGGGTCGGGATCCCGCATTCATACGGTTCACCCTTTTGTTTATTCGTAGTGGCTTTGAGTACAAATTTGGATATAAGAATGGCTATCCCGGAAAAGGCTACGGCAGCGATCATTAATACGATGAGTGAAGAAGCACCCATATACAAGTTGATTTATGCGAATATACCAAGTCCCCGTTACAAAAAATACATGATAGCGCTCAGCTTAGCAACTGCAAAAAATCATGTTGAAATGTTTCATACATGTATACATTACCCGTATAATTCCACATGTATTGATTTTTTATCATAACCCATTTCCAGGATTCTTTTACGGGCCTCGTCGATCATATGTTTCCAGCCGCAGAGATAAAAATCTGCGGGTTGTTTGTCAGCACAAAGTTCTGTATAAATAGGATGCACATAGCCATGTCTTCCTTCCCAGTGTTCGCGTGAAAGTGTGGGGATATAATGCAGGTTTTCCTGGCTGGCCACCAGCTCCTTGATTTCTTCATAATACAGGAGATCTTCTTTTTTCCTGCAACCAAAAATCAGGTAAACATTCTTGCGGGGTATATGATGTCGGTGAATATGATGAAGCATGCTCCGGAAGGGGGCAATCCCCGTCCCTGTACATACAAGGAATAGATCCTTGTCCAGTACGGGTGGTAAAGTAAAGACACCCTGTGCTCCACGGAAAAGCAGCTCCGTTCCGGTGGTGTAATGATTGAAAATATAGGTTGATCCAGCGCCACCTTCGGCCAGCACGATCACCATTTCAAAAATATTGGAACCATCCGGCCAGCTGGCAATAGAATAACTACGCCATCTTTTATTTACTTTTTCATGAATGGGGAGATCCAGCGTTACAAATTGTCCGGGTTGAAAGTCAAAAGAGCTAAGTTCCGGTACTTCAACCCAGTAACGCCTGGTATTGGCTGTTTCATTGACGACCCGGATGACTTTACCCATACGCCAGGGCTGAGCGGCCATGCAGTTAATTTTTGGTAAGATACTGAAGCCCCTTTCAATTATCCAAAAAACTACAAATCCATGACAGGCGGGCCTAAGTAGTTTTCCACAAAAAAACCTCTTGGCATAGTAGTTGAAATTTTTTAGCAGAATAATTACAACAATAGTGGACGGTTCAATATCTATCGTCGGGTAAATGCGCAAGCAGAAACCCGGTGTTAAAAAGTCGGTCCCGGCAATACCGGGACCGCTTTTTATTGGGGAAATCCACTAATCTGCAAATCCTCCTTCTTAACGGGTGGAGCAACTCCAATGAGTGTTTATTGATTGTAAACTGTATCCAGCTCCTTTATTGACTTCAGCGCCTTGTAATATTTTTTTCCTTTCCAGGAATAAGCTACAACGAGTTCGTTTTGACTGATCATATTCTTTAACCACAGGGATGCAGAAGCCAGGGTGGGAAGAGGACTATCATGTTTGAGTTCCATGACTTTGGAAGATGATTGGGCCACCAGTAATGTGTTCCCAGGACTATATACCGGAGTCGCTACGGTTTTGCTTGAGGTAATCGTGAATCTTTTACCCTTGATCCACACCTCTTTGGGCTGAATTGACAAGGCCCGGTTAAACGACAGGTAGATGAAATAATCCAGTGCAGCATCCCAGGATTTACCCGGTTTATTGGCTGCTTTCTTATCCGTTACCATTCCGGGAGTTGAAAGCTGGGAGTAACCATAGAGCTTAACATTGGGCTGGGCCAGGGAATAAAAGCTGGCTAATAGGCTGGCCACGAGGAATTTTTCCTTCATTTGCTTTGTTTTAGATAAGATGCCCGGGAGCCGGATATTCTTCAAAACTATTTATTAAAACAAGGCCAATTTTTCCGAAATTAGCGTCCCTAAAGGTTCTGAAAACTAATTCAACTTTAATTCAAGTATGTCAACAATTAACAAGCTGTGCTGCTGGTCGCTGTTACTGGCAGTTGTGATGAGCTGTACTTCCACCCAAAAGCCCGGTGAAGACATTAGAGCATCGACTGAAATGGATGGTTTGGAAAAAGTCATGCAACAGGAATTCCTGATGACCCGCGACCCTCAATTGAACCGGGTACCCCGTGAAAGGCTGGAGATCGCCCATGAGTATATGAAAAATTTGGTGATCAACACCAATGGGACGGCCAACCGTACCCAGGCCCTGGCCTGGCAGGAAAGAGGGCCCAATAATGTGGGGGGTCGGACAAGAGCCATTATGATCGACAAGCGGGATGCAACGGGCAATACAGTATTTGCAGCCTCCGTAAGCGGTGGTCTGTTTAAGACAACCAATTTTACCAGCGCTGTTACATCATGGGCGCCGGTCAATGATTTTTTACCCAACCTTGCCATTACCGCACTGATACAGGACCCGGTTAATATGAATATCATGTATGCCGGGACCGGGGAGGGTTGGATCAACGTAGATGCAGTGCTGGGAAACGGGATTTATAAAAGTACGGATGGAGGAGTAACCTGGCTTGCTTTGCCGTTTACCATCGATCCTTCTACCATTTTTGATTACGTGCAGGACCTGGCTATTGACAATAACGGGAATATTTATGCGGCCATGCGTAATGTCCGTTCTTCCATTCGGGGGGTTCAACGTTCCACTGATGGGGGAGCTACCTGGACCCAGGTCCTGGGTGCGCCACTGATCAACCCGGGTACAGGCCAGGAATTCTGGACCGGCCGCGCTGCTGACCTCGAAGTAGCGAGCAACGGCGATATTTATGCCAGCCTGGGCCTGGTAGGGGCTGCGGTAACTAACCGTAGTATTGTAATGAAATCCTCTTTTGCTACTCATGGTGCCAATACCGGCGCTGTTGGAACCTGGACCCAGATTACACCCACTACGGTTAACCCAACACAGCGTACTGAAATTGTTGTGGCACCCTCTGACCCGAACCGGGTTTACCTGCTGATGCAGGACAGTGCATCTCATGAGGTACAGGAAATGTTCCGATCCACCAATGGGGGTTCAACCTGGACTCCTCTCAGTCCGCCTGGGGCATTGAATAACGGTTCTAATTCACAAACATGGTTCAATTTGATCGGCGCGGTAGATCCTGCTAACCCGGATGCCCTGGTAGTGGGCGGTCTTCAATTGGCCAGGTCTACAAACGGCGGTGATACCTGGAGACAGATCTCGACCAACTCAGTTATGCATGTGGACCAGCACGCTCTTCAGTTCATGGGATCCAGTAAACTCCTGGTTGGTAATGATGGCGGCGTATATTATACTGAGAATGCAGATGTAGCCTCTCCCACCCAGCCGACCTGGATCAATAAGAACAATGGATATAACATCACACAGTTTTACGGAACCGACCTGCATCCAACGAATGCCAATTATTTCCTGGCAGGAGCCCAGGATAATGGCTCGCAACGCTTCGTGTCGGCTGGCATGAATACTACCTCCATTGCGACAGGAGGGGATGGGGGCTTCCCTCATATTGACCAACAAAACAGCCAGTTACAGATCACTTCCTTTACAGGAAATAATTATGCCCGTTCCCTGGATGGAGGGTTGAGTTTTCAGGTTATGAGCAGCGTGAACAATAACCGCGGCCAGTTTATCAATCCCACCGATCTTGATGATAACAGTAAGATCCTTTATTGCGGTGATAACGCCGATCGATACTTTTTCATTACTGGTCTTTTGAGTTCACCTGTCGGGAATATTGCCAATGTGCCGTTGATGGGAGGTAAAGAAGTCACAGCGATAAGGGTAGACCAGAGTGCAGCCCACACGATCTATGTCGGCGCTTCTTTTGGCGGCATTCCCCAGGTCATTAAGATATCCAATGCCAATACCACCAGCCCGACCGTACTTTCCAATGCTAACCTGGGAACAATTGCCAACGCGAACTTGTCATCAATAGATATTGATCCGAACAATAGCAATCACCTGGTGGCAACGCTTTCCAATTTTGGCGTCACCAGTGTTTGGGAAAGTACGAATGGTGGAATCAGCTTTAGCAGCATTGAAGGAAACCTGCCTGATATCCCGGTACGCTGGGCCATTTTTGCTCCCCCCACCGCCCAATTGAATGGTACAGCAGGAGGCAATGGCGGGATTATCCTTGCAACGGAACTGGGTGTATGGACCACTTCACAGATCAACGGTGCCGCCACGCAATGGATACCTAATAATTCCGGCCTGGCCAATGTAAGAACTGATATGCTGCGCTATCGTGCAGTAGACAACACCCTGGTTGCTGCAACGCATGGTCGTGGTTTATTTACCACTAATCTCCCGAATGTAGTAACAGGTGTGTCCAATAACCCTGTTACCCGGGATTTTATCCGCTATGTAAGTGCAGAGAACGATCAATTGCTGATCGTAACGGGCAGTTTGCAAACCCGGAATATGAATATCCAGATACTGAATATGCTGGGTCAGCAGGTTTACGCAACCCGTAACAATTACCAGAATACAGCTATCAGCCTCGGTCAGCTGCAAAGAGGTGCTTATATTGTAAGAATACTGGGAGATAAGAAAGAATATTTTGTTCAACATTTCATAAAGAGATAGAGTCTTAAGTCCGAAAGTCAGAAAGTCCGAAAGAAGTTACTGTTACCAGGAAACTTTTTCGGACTTTTTTGTTTCCTCCCATACTTCCAGACTTCCGGACTCACGGACTTCCGCACTCACGGACTTTCAGACTTCGGACATCAGTCTTCCGGACTTCCGGACTCCGAATCTTTCATACTTTCCACCTTTCAATCTTTCCGACTTTAGTATCTTTGCCCATCGCATGAGTGTACAGGATTTGTTGGATCAGTATCAGCATACACCCCGCCTTTTCCAGTTGGCGGACAGGCTTTCTTTTTCCCAACCCCAAAAAATATACCTGCAAAACCTGCAGGGCAGTTCATCGCAATTTGCCGTAGCTGCTGCCTTTTTGCACCCCTCCTGTGCACAGTTGAATCACCTGGTCATCCTGAACGATGCTGAAGAAGCTGCCTATTTCCAGAATTCATTGGAGAATCTGACCGGCGCATTGGATATCTTTTATTTTCCTTCTTCTTTTAAAAACCGGAAGAATTACCGCCTGCTCAATTCCTCACATGTAATGTTGCGAACCGAGGCACTGACAAAGATCGCCGCGGGCGGGAATAAAAAAGTATTGGTGACCTATCCCGAAGCGCTTTTTGAAAAAGTGGTGGTCCCGGGCCGGCTTTCTGCCAATATCATCCATATCAAAACCGGTGATGTGCTGAAGGTGGATGAACTGTTGTTAAAACTGGCGGATTATGGATTTGAGCGAACCGATTTCGTTTATCAGCCGGGTCAGTTTGCTATTCGCGGGGGTATACTCGATATCTATTCATTTGGCAATGATAAACCCTATCGTGTTGAATTATTTGGGAATGATGTGGATTCAATCCGCATCGTGGACCCGGAAACCCAGTTGAGTGAAAGAAAACTGCTGCAGGTAAGTATTATCCCGAATGTTGACAGCCAGTTTACTGATGAAGACCGGGTTTCGCTATTTAATTTTTTACCCGACAACACAATTATATGGGTCCAGGATTGGGCGCTTTGCAAGGAAAAACTGGCGGATTCCGTAGAAGAACTGGAACTGTTTGCACGATTACAGGAAGAATTAAAAGAGTCGGGTCAAAAGAATAAACTGGCGGAAGAAGAGGATGAGAACCTGGTGAAGAAAAACCTGCGGCCGGATGATTTTATCAACGGGCAGGAATTGGAAAAGGTATTGAGTAGTAACCATATTGTGGAGTTCGGTTACCAATCCTACCTGGGGGGCTTCGAAATTGAATTTCATACAAGGGAGCAACCTTCGTTTAACCGGCAATTTGACTTGTTGATCAGGGATCTGAAAAACTGGGAAGACAAAGGTTTCCGGGTTTACCTGTTTGCCGAAAACCCCAAACAGCTGGAAAGACTGCAAACGATTTTTGATGATCTGAAAGCTGGTATTGTTTTTAATCCTCTTTCTATTTCGATTCATGAAGGATTTATTGACGAGGACCTGAAAATCGTTTGTTATACTGATCATCAGGTTTTCCAGCGTTATCATAAATACCGGGTCAAGCAGGCTTATAATAAAAACAAGGCATTAACTCTGCGCACGCTGCGCGAGTTGCAACCCGGCGACTTTGTAACGCATATTGATCACGGTGTCGGGGTTTATAGTGGACTGCAAAAACTGGATGTGAACGGGAGATTGCAGGAAGCTGTGCGTATCATTTATAAGGACAGTGATATTCTTTATGTAAATATCAACTCGCTGCACAAGATCGCCAAGTACACAGGAAAAGAAGGCAGTGTACCAAAAGTGAATAAGCTGGGCAGTGATACCTGGAACAGGTTAAAGGAAAAGGCCAAATCGAGAGTGAAGGAAATCGCCTTTGACCTGATCAAACTTTATGCAAAACGCAAGGCGCAGCAGGGCTTTGCCCATTCACCGGATAATTATTTGCAAACGGAGCTGGAAGCTTCTTTTATATACGAGGATACCCCAGACCAAAGCAAGGCGACGGCAGATGTTAAAAAAGATATGGAATCTCCTTCACCTATGGACCGACTGGTATGTGGCGATGTGGGTTTTGGTAAAACCGAAGTAGCCATAAGGGCTGCGTTTAAAACCTGCCTGGATGGCAAACAGGCGGCCGTACTGGTTCCCACTACCATCCTGGCTTTCCAGCACTTCAAAACATTCAGCGACCGGCTCAAGGACTTCCCGGTTACGGTTGA
Organism: Chitinophagaceae bacterium; assembly: GCA_036277695.1. Classification (GTDB taxonomy): domain Bacteria; phylum Bacteroidota; class Bacteroidia; order Chitinophagales; family Chitinophagaceae; genus CADEDV01. The sequence goes on along the minus strand of DASUMO010000387.1, from coordinate 3,335 downwards.
TTATATCAATCGTTTCAGGTCTTCTAAAGAGAAAAAGGAAACGCTGAAAAAACTGGAAGATGGAAAAGTTGACATCCTGATTGGTACCCATGGATTGCTGGGCAAAGAAGTAAAATTCAAAGATCTTGGTTTATTGGTGGTGGATGAGGAGCAGAAATTCGGGGTAGGGCATAAAGAAAAGATTAAAACCCTTCGCACAACCGTGGATTGCCTGACACTGACAGCTACTCCCATTCCCCGCACCCTGCAATTTTCATTGATGGGAGCCCGTGACCTGAGCATCATTAATACACCACCGCCCAACCGGCAGCCCATTCAAACGGAAGTGGCGGTTTATAATGAAGATGTGATTCGCGATGCGATCTATTTTGAAACAGAAAGAGGAGGGCAGGTCTTTTTCATTTATAACCGTATCAGTGGTTTGCCGGAAATAGCCAATATCATACAGGGTCTTTGTCCCGATCTCAGTATCGGGTATGCACACGGGCAAATGGAAGGGCACAAACTGGAAGAAAAGATCATGGATTTCATCGATCGTAAATACGATGTGCTGGTATGCACCAATATCGTGGAAAGCGGGGTTGATATTTCCAATGTAAATACGATCATTGTAAACAATGCCCACCAGTTTGGCCTGAGTGATTTACACCAGTTGCGGGGAAGGGTGGGCCGTAGTAATAAAAAAGCTTTTTGTTACCTGCTGGCCCCGCCCATGAGTACACTTCCCGCGGATTCAAGAAAACGTTTACAAACCCTGGAGCAACACAGTGACCTGGGAAGTGGTTTCCAGATAGCCATGCGCGATCTTGATATCAGGGGAGCAGGAAACCTGCTGGGTGGCGAACAAAGTGGTTTCATGGCTGAAATTGGTTTTGAAATGTACCAGAAGATCCTGGATGAAGCGATCCGCGAATTAAAACGAACCGAATTCAAAGAGCTCTTTAAAGAAGAGATTGCGAAGCAGGATGACTATGTTCAGGATTGCACCATTGACACTGATCTTGAAATTTTGATACCGGATGAATACGTGGAAAGTATCACCGAACGTTTATCATTATACCAGCGCCTGGATAATAGTGAAACGGAGCAGGAGTTGGAAGATATGCGCCAGGAATTGCTGGATCGTTTTGGACCGATACCCCAACAGGTAGATGACCTGTTTGTTACAGTGCGTTGCCGCAAGCTGGCGGTTGATCTCGGCTTTGAAAAAATGAGCCTGAAAGATGATACTCTCCGTTGTTTTTTTATTAACCGTCCGGATTCTCCTTATTTTGAATCGGCATTGTTCAATAACGTGTTGCAGTACCTTCAAACCGGAACTAATAAAGCCCGGCTTAAACAGGTAGGCAAGTTATTTATGCTGGTAGTCAGCCCGGTAAAGCGTATGGAAGAAATGCATCGTTTCCTGGCCGGGTTACACCAACACTGTTTTTCAGAGCAAAGCGTGGCGTCCTGAACCAGCCTTTTCCAAGCTGCGGAAGCTGGCATTTCTCAGCTATTTATAGTAGTTTTAAACCCGTTAAGTATTACTATGAAGCTCCATCCAATTCCCCTGATAACCATTTGCCTCCTCTTGTCCATTAGCATCCGGGCACAGGAACTCCGGCATACGTTATTCCTTAAAAGCGGCGCTTTTATTCCCGAAAAAAATATTTCGAAGGAAGAGCTCGAAAAATTTGGGGCAACCGCGAATCGTCCCGGGGGTAAGACCTTTGCCATCCTGCAGTTTGAAACCCTTCCTTCTTTTCAACAAAGGGAGCAGTTGAAGCAATCGGGTATTGAATTGCTGGACTATATACCCAATAATGCTTATACCGCTACGATAAGCGGGACTCCTGAACCTGAATTGCTCCTGTCTGTTCAGGCCAGGGCTTTCCTTGAACCCGTTGCTGAGCAGAAAATGCAACCTCAACTGGTGGCTGGAAATTTTCCCGCATGGACCACCCGGGTAGCGGGCTCTGTTGAAGTCCGCGTCAGTTTTCCCAAAACTATTTTGTTTGAAACAGTAGCCGCGGAACTCAAGAAAAGAAATATTGACCTGGTTTCTGTTGCCCATAAACATTATGGCATCCTCACAGTTCGGGTTGCAGTGACCCGTTTGCGCGAACTGGCCTCTTTTTCTTTTATTGAATGGGTGGAAGCAGCCCCGCAGGAAGACCGGCCCCTGAACAGCAATACCATGTTTGCTTCAAGAGCGAATATACTCCGGGCGCCCCTGGCCCTTGGAGGTGCTGGCCTGGATGGACAGGGAGTAGTGGTAGGCGTTGGTGATAACGGGGATGTGCAATCGCATATTGATTTTACCGGAAGGCTTATCAACCGGGCCTCCCATATTTTCAGGGGGCATGCAGCCCACGTAACGGGTACCATAGGCGGAGCAGGCATTATCCAGGAATTGTATACGGGTTATGCACCCAGGTCTACACTTGTCAGCCAGCTCTATTCAAATATTTTTACCAATGCTCCTGCTTATGTTCAGGACTATGGAATGGTGATCACTAACAATTCTTATGGTTCGGTTGCCGGTGATTGTTATTATAATGGGTGGTATGATCTTTCCTCCCGGATACTGGACCAGCAGGCTTTTGATTTGCCACAGTTGCAACATGTTTTTGCAGCAGGAAATGATGGTGACAAAAATTGTGGTCCGGCAACAGGTTTCAGAACCGTATTGGGCGGTTACCAATCGGCAAAGAACGTGTTGACGGTTGGCAGCACTGATTATAAGCGCGACCTGAGCTGGTTCTCCAGCCGGGGACCTGTGCATGATGGAAGGCTGAAACCAGAAATCATGTCCTTTGGATCTTTCGTGGCCTCCACCTGGGTGAATAATTTGTATAGTTATAATGCAGGAACCAGTATGGCAGCCCCGGGTGTCTCGGGGGGCCTGGCTTTATTGTGGCAACGATATCGCCAGCTGCATGGTGGTGCCAATCCTCAAAGCGGGCTAATGAAAACCCTGGTCTGTAATGGCGGTTCGGACAGGGGTAATCCAGGCCCTGATTTCAGCTATGGTTTTGGAAGTATGAACCTGGTTCGCTCGCTGGCAATGCTGGAAAATAATCGGTATTTCATTTCTTCCTTAGCGAATAATACCACAGCTTCCCACACGATCAATATTCCTGGAAATACAGCGCAGTTGAAAGTGATGTTATACTGGCAGGATCCGCCGGCTGCAGTCATGGCTTCCAAAACCCTGGTAAATGATCTTGACCTGCAGGTAATCCAACCTTCCGGATCAACACTACTCCCTGCTATCCTGGATTCAACGGCTGTGAACCTGGATAATAGTGCAGTTTCCGGGGCCGATCATGCCAATAATATGGAGCAGGTGG
>DASUMO010000386.1:0-3953 GCA_036277695.1 Chitinophagaceae bacterium | reverse complement strand
TCACCGACTGCCGGTTGCATATCATTTTTCAGATAATTGTATTCCTGTAATGATTCCAGCCTGATGGCCTGTACCTGGGCAATGGACTGCAAGGTCTCACCCGGTTTAACCACATGAAACTCTTCATTGCCTGTTTTGCGTTTCCGTTGTAAATAGACCAATTGATCGAAAGCCGTCATTTCAGAAGGACGCATATCATTGAACTCAAAAAGCCGGGCCAGTGAAATATTATATTGCTGCGCAAGGGAAAGATAAGAGACACCCTTCCTCGCAAAGATCACACGGGTTTCATTGATCCTGAATTCACCTTCCGGGTAGGCTGGCTGAATAATAACGGGAGTTTCTGTTTTCAAAACTGCCTGTATCGCTTCTACTTTTTCCGGCTCTGCGGTCTCCTGCTTTTTTGCCAGGCTCCAGTCGCCAGGTTGTCTTTTACCCATTGCGATCAACGTATAATCCTGCAGGTTATATTCTTCTACCAGTTTGATAATAATGCCGGGATAACGGGGATTGGTGGCATAGCCAGCTTTTTTTAAACCATAGGCCCAGGCCTGGTAATCCATCGGATCCAGTTGAAACAGTGAAGCATAGCGCTGGCTGCCTTTCAGGAAATTCGAATGATCCCGATAAGAATCCAAAGCGGTAGGATATTTCCGGAAACACTCGCCCCGGGCATCGTCATCATGAGATACTGAAGCCCCGCTCCAGTTGCTTTTACATTTGATCCCAAAATGATTATTGGATTTAATGACCAGGGGGCTGGTACCGGCCATGGTTTCGTGTATACCCTGGGCCAGTTTAATAGCCGCCGGCACACCGGTGCGCTGCATTTCGGCAATGGCCAGTTCCCTGTATTCTTCGATATAATTTTGAATAATTGTTTTCTCCTGGGCAAAAGCCATTATGCCCGAAGCCAGGAAGAAAAGGAGGAACAGTTTCGTTCTTTTCATCTAATAAAGGATTATAGTTTTCTGATAAGGAATAACCCGTCCCGGATAGTCAGTACTAATTTTTCGATATCGGTCCGGTTTTTTATAAACTCATTGAAAGCCCGGATGCCCAATGCACTTTTTCCTTTAACCTGGTCTTCCAACACCTGCCCGTGAAAAAAGATATTATCTGCTAAAATAAACCCGTTTTTCCGAAGACGGGGCAAAACAAGGTTAAAATATTCGATATAGGCCGGCTTATCCGCATCAATAAATACGAGGTCCCAGCTTTCCTCCAGATCCGGTATGATATCCAACGCATTCCCGGTGTGACATATTATCTGTCCCGCATAATCAGAGCGTTGAAAAAAATCCCGGGCCTGCCTGGCATCATCCTCCCGCATCTCGATTGTATGCAGCAGGCCTCCCGGGGCCAGGCCTTTTGCCAAACAAAGGGCGCTATAACCAGTAAAAGTCCCGATTTCCAGGATCCTTTGAGGCCGGATCATGCAACTGATCATTTCCAGCAGTTTTCCCTGCAGGTGCCCGCTCAGCATGATATACTCCTTGTGATGCTGAAGAGTAAAATCATCCAGTTCCTGCAACAGCGGGCTGGCAGGCGAAGAAAATTTCTCGGCATAGTCCTGTGCCTTGGGATCGATTATTTCCAGGTTACGATTTTTGGCAAAGTTAAATCAGATGCCCTTTCCCGCTTCCACCTGGGGTTCCTCGGCCGGGATTGCCTTATGGGATACAAACCATAACCCGATAAAAGTGAGCAGGCCGTTGATGATCAGCAGTTCAATGCCCACCTGGTATCCCCCCAGTAACGTGGCGGAATATTTACTCAGGAAATAGGATAAGACCGGTGCAGCTAGGCAGATCAGGGTCACTATAAATCCATCGCGGATCGCCCTCCTGGTCAGGATGCCAAAGGCAAACAAACCCAACAGGGGTCCATAGGTATACCCAGCCAGGTCCAGAATCACATAGATAATGGACTTATTATCGATAAGCTTAAATATAACTATACAGATAAAAAAGATTATGGTAAAAGTAAAATGCACGGTCAGCCTGACTTTTCGCTTCTTTCTCTCATCCCAGTCCGGTCTTCGTTTCAGGCCCAGCAAGTCGATACAGAATGAAGAGGTAAGGGCAGTCAACGCACCGTCAGCACTGGGAAATAAGGCAGAGATCAAACCGATAATAAAAATGATCCCGATGGCTTCCGGCAGGTATTGCAGTGCAATGGTGGGGAAAAGGTCATCCCCGATTACATTCTTACCCCCGGCTACTAATTGATTTCCTTCATAAGCCCCGCCGTTTTGCAGCATATACAGATAAAGCAGACCGCCCAGCAGCAGGAACAGGAAATTTACAAATACGATTACGGTGCTGAAAGTGATTATGTTTTTCTGGGAATCCTTCAGGTTTTTAACACTGATATTTTTTTGCATCATCTCCTGGTCCAAACCAGTCATGGCAATCGTTATAAAGGCCCCGCCAATGATTTGTTTGACAAAAAAACCCCTGCTCCCGGGGTCGGTATTAAATATATCCGTATATCCTTTCAGACTAAGTGTGTCCAGGGCGCTGCCGATATTGAGGTTAAGATTGGAAAGAATATAAATCACACACACGATCAGGCCCAGCAGCATGAATGTTGTTTGCAGGGTATCGGTATAAACAATGGTTTTTACACCTCCTTCGAAAGTATAGAGCAGGATCATTAAAAGTATGATAATGGTAGTAACCGTAAAGGAAATCCCCATTCCGTCAAGGATAAAGATCTGCAGCACATTGATCACCAGGTATAGGCGGGCAGTGGCACCGATGGTGCGGGAGATGATAAAAAACAAGGCTCCCGTTTTATAGGAAAAAAAACCAAACCGGTGCTGCAGGTAATTATAAATGGAGGTCAGGTTCAGCTTGTAGTATAATGGCAAAAGGACGAAGGCGATTACGAGATAACCCAGGAAATACCCGATCACCACCTGGAAATAACCGAATCCCTTAAAAGCAGTGCCGGCAAAATCACCGACAGTACCCGGCACACTTACAAATGTTACACCCGACAGGGATGTTCCGATCATACCAAAAGCCACCAGCATCCAGTTGCTGCTGCGGTTCCCGATAAAAAAAGATTCGTTGTTTGAATTCCGCGAAGTGTACCAGGCCACTCCCAGTAATAAAACAAAATAACCGATCACGAAGGAAAAAAGCAATACAGGCGTCATAGTGTTGTTTTCAGTTAATGCAACGTTATCAACATACGTTGTGTACTATAGAATTTTGAAGATAGGGAAATTTGATATCCCTTTGCGGCAAATTTATCATAAACATGCCCATTCATTCACTTGCTGTTTTTTGCGGGTCGCATCATGGAAAAAATCGTTTGTATACGGAGCATGCAGCGTTGTTGGGAAAATTGATGGCCGAAAAAAATGTATCGCTTATTTATGGCGGGGGCAATGTTGGTATCATGTCTGTCATTGCCGATTCGGTGATGGGCCATGGCGGAAAAGTGGTGGGTATTATTCCCCAGGTGCTGATCGAATGGGAAAGACAGCACACCAATATTTCCCAACTTATTGTTACCGAAGACATGCATACGCGGAAGAAAACGATTTACAGTATGTGTGATGCCGCGGTAGTATTGCCCGGCGGATTCGGTACCCTGGATGAATTATTTGAAATGCTGACCTGGAATCAGCTTTCCATTCATGATAAAGAAATTTTTATCCTGAATTCCGGGGGATTTTATGATCACCTGGTAGCCCATATCGGTAAAATGCAGGAGGAAAATTTTTTGTACGAAAAAGCATCCAGCCGGATTGCTGTTTTAAAGAAGCCGGAGGAAATTCTTCCTTTCCTGGAAAAATAGATTTCTATTTCAGGTTACCTGTCCCGGTCATACCGGTTCTGGAACAAACCTACATTGATCCCTGCACGTATAATGGGTACCATATCCACCCGTTGCTGCGCGGGATCATTGGGGTTATACGAAACATTTACATAAGGCGA
>DASUMO010000385.1:0-22857 GCA_036277695.1 Chitinophagaceae bacterium | reverse complement strand
CTGCTTCGATACGGTTACGGTAATCCATCTGGTAGGTTTTTTTATCACCAAAACCTGGCGCTGAATCAAGAGCATCACGAAAGGGTCCGTAAAAACAGGACGCGTATTTGGCACTATAGCTCATAATACCGGTATTGCTATAACCCGTTTCTTCCAATGCCTTGCGGATAGCCCCGATCCTTCCGTCCATCATATCGCTGGGTGCAACAAAGTCAGCTCCGGCTGCGGCATGGCTAACACTCATTTTTGCCAACACTTCCACGGTTGGATCATTGACGATTTCCCGATTTTCTACAATTCCATCATGACCAAAAGAGGAAAAAGGATCCAGGGCCACATCCGTCATCACCAGCATTTCCGGCAGGGCATCTTTAATTCTCCGGATGCTTCGTTGCATCAAACCATCCGGATTCAGGGCCTCGGTACCTTTATTATCTTTCAGTTCATCTTTTGACTTAACAAATAGTAAAACTGATTTCAAACCCATCTGCCATAAATCCTTCACTTCTTTTACCGTCAAGTCCAGCGAACGACGAAAATAACCTGGCATGGAACTGATTTCGGACTGTTCATTTTCTCCTTCAATAATAAAAAGGGGAACGATAAAGTCGTCGGGAGTTAAATGTGTTTCTGCCACCAGGCTGCGGATGGCGGGAGACTGCCTGAGGATCCGGTTTCTTCTTTGTAAATACATATTGATCGTTTTGTACCAGGGCGGCTAGGGTCGCGGTCATTCACCGTGAAACTATCTTCTCGCTGACTCCATGGTAATTTAACTAAACCCAATCAGCAGGCCGTAAACAAGCCTGCAATAATTTCTCTTCCTCACTTCCTCCTGCCGGCTGGTAATTATATTCAAACCGCACTGTTGGCGGAAGGCTCATCAGGATACTTTCAATTCTTCCATTCGTCTTTAGTCCAAATAAAGTACCCCTGTCGTGTACCAGGTTGAACTCGACATAGCGGCCCCTTCGAATTTCCTGCCAGTGTTTATGAGCTGCCGTATAGGATTGTTGTTTTGTTTTTTCTACAATAGGAATATAAGCTTCCGTGAATGCATCGCCGCAGCGTTTTCCCAGGCTCATCCAAAAATCAGGTTCCTGTAGTTCAGATGGGCGCTGGTAGTCATAAAAAATGCCGCCTATTCCCCTTCGCTCCGCATTCCGGTGCCAGTTTACAAAATAATCATCGCATTCTTTTTTAAAGCGCGGATAAAAAGCGGGATCAAACTCATCCAGCAGCTTTTTATATACACCATGAAAATGGCGGGCATCCTCTTCATATAAATAATATGGCGTAAGATCGGTTCCACCGCCAAACCAGCGATCGGTCAGTTCATCATTATCATTATATAATTCAAACATGCGGTAATTGCAGTGAACGGTGGGCACGAATGGATTCAGAGGGTGAACGACGAGGCTTAAACCGGCAGCAAACCAGCGGGCACCATTAATCTTCAGTTGCGTTTTCATTGCCCCTGTTACTTCACCAAATACGACGGAAGTGTTTACCCCTCCCTTTTCAAATACATTCCCGTTGGCAATGACCCTTGTTTTGCCCCCGCCACCTTCCTCTCTTTGCCAGGCATCTTCAATAAATTTTGCCTGGCCGTCTACCTGTTCCAGGGCGGCACAGATGCGGTTCTGCAAATCATGAATATAAATTGTCCAACTTTCTTTAATGTTCATAAAACAATAAACCAGGAAAACGATCCATGGCTAGGAGGCTCCATTTTTTTATTGTCCATATTCTTTTACTGCGTCTACAAATGCCCTGGCATGATCAACCGGGACATTGGGAGTTATACCATGACCCAGATTGGCAATATATTTCTGTACACCGAACTCATCGATCATTTCTTTTACTGCCTTCTTAATATCCGGGATAGGTGCCAATAACATAGCCGGATCAAAATTGCCCTGAAGCGTTACCCGGCCTGAAGTGAAATGCCGGGCGGCCTGGGGTGAAACACACCAATCAATACCGATACCTGCGGCGCTGCTTTTACTAAGATCCTCCAGCGCATACCAGGAACCTTTTGGAAAAACGATCACCGGGGCATCATCTTTTAATGCATCGGCGATCTTTACTAAATAGGGTTGGGCAAAATTCCGGAAATCAGCAGGGCTTAAGGAACCTGCCCAACTGTCAAAAACCTGCAAGGTATCGGCACCAGCTTTCACCTGTCCTTTCAAATAATCTATTGTTATATCAGTAATCTTTTGCAATAGCTTATGGGCCAGCGCAGTTTGAGTATAGGCAAATTGTTTGGCCTTATCCCAGGTCTTGCTACCCTTGCCTTCAACCATATAACATAAAATGGTCCAGGGAGCGCCGGCAAAACCGATCAACGGCACCCTTCCGTTCAATTCGTTTTTGGTAAGGCTGATCGCGTCCAGCACATAGCGAAGATGTGCTTCGGCATCGCTGCTGTTCAAGTCATCAATATCCCCTTCTGTTTTTATGGTTTTTGGCAGGGAAGGTCCCTTGCCTTCTTCCATTTCCACCACCAGCCCCATGGCCTGTGGTATTACAAGAATATCAGAAAAGATAATCGCCGCATCAACTCCTACCTGGTCAACGGGCTGCAAGGTTATTGCACAGGCCAGTTCCGGGGTTTGCACCCGGGTAAAAAAATCATACTGGTTTCGCAGTTTGATATAGTCAGGCAAATAGCGTCCGGCCTGGCGCATCATCCATACAGGGGGGCGTTCAACAATTTCCTGTCTCAGTGCGCGGAGTAGCAAATCGTTTTTAAGTTTGGTCATGGTAGGTGCTTCGGTCATACTATTCATGTAAAATATTCAATCGCTTTTAGTAAGAGATTTTCTTTACCGGGTTCTTCGGCACGGATAATGGTATTGGTTGTATATTTCCTGATCTGGGCCTCGGTTGTTTTCCCAATGGCAAAAAGGATTGTTTTCGATGGCAATTTATTCAGCCGGAAAAAACTATCCACAGCACTGGGACTAAAAAACAGAATGCCCTGGTATTCTTGATTTATTTTATGGGGTACGGCAATGGTGTGATATACCACGATCTCATTTACTTCTAAATCATGGTTACGGAGAATAGAAGGTAATTCCTCCCGACGCTGGTCTCCGCAAAAGAAAATGACTTCCTCTGCCTTCGATTCTTCAACGATCAGTTCAGCCAGCTCTGCAGCGGAATCGGCAGTTCCTGCAATATTTTCCTCCCCGAAATAATGTTTTACTAATTGTTGCGTAGCCTGGCCCGTACAGTAAATTTCCCAGTCAGGATGCTGCTCTTCTTTTTCTGCCGCCACGGCATCCACCGCATTCATGCTGGTAAAAACAACGGTGGTGGATTGAAGAAAAGCCTGTTCGATTTCCTGCTGGGTTTCTACCGATCGAAGGGGTTCCGTTTCGATGAATGATAGTTCATCGATCCGGATACCGGCCGATTCAGCCTCTTCTACCAGGTTCGCCGGTAAAGGGCGGGTTGATAATATGCTGATATTATTTTGTTGCATGACGAATGGAATCCGCGATAGCCCGGCCTCCTTTTTCTAAAATTTTGGCGGCAGCTTTTATTCCCAGTTCATCCAAACCGGCAATGTCCTGCCTTAGGTCTATTTCGACTTTATCTTTTCCATCTACAGACAAAATATTTCCCCGGAAGTTCACCTGGTTATTATCAATTTCAGCAAAAGCACTGATTGGTGTGGAACAGCCTCCCAGCAGGGTTCGCAAAAAATCCCTTTCAATTTTTGTACATAAAGCAGTCGGCTTATCATTAAAATGCTGGCATGCAGCGATCGAATGCTTGTCATCTTCCCGTGCTGCCACCATAATGGCGCCCTGCGCCGGTGCCGGCAACATCCAATCCAGTTCAACAGACTGTTCAGGTCTTAGCTGGATTCTTTCCAGGCCGGCCTGCGCAAAAATGGCCCCATTCCAGTTTTCAGACTGGAGTTTTCTCAATCGCGTATTTACATTGCCCCGCAGGTTTTCGATTTGATGATGGGGATAACGGTTCAGCCATTGGGCCTTTCTGCGGATACTGCTTGTGGCGATAATGAATGGGGAATGGTGAATAGTGGAATTAGTCCATTTGCCATTTACAAACCCTAATTCATTGCTGATGGTTTCCCGATCACCTTTATAAACCAGTAAGTCCCGCGCGGGACCTCTTTTAAGTACTGCGGCCTGGGCAATTCCGCTGGGTAATTGCGTGGGCACATCCTTCATAGAATGAACAGCCAGGTCGATCTTTTTATGGAGAAGGGCTAAATCCAGGCTGCGGGTAAAGATGCCCTGTACACCCATTTCATATAAGGGAGTTTGCAGGTCTATATCGCCTTCACTTTTGATCGGGATAAGTTCCACGGCAAAGCCATTCGCTGCCAGCAGGTCTTTCACCGCTGTGGCCTGCCAAATCGCTAACTGACTTTCCCTGGTTCCAATCCGGATAATTGTTCCCATTGTTTTAGTTCGTGCCTGTGGCCATGAACTCATTGATCGCTTCAATGTAGTAACAACCCTGTTGATTCTGGGTTCTCATTTTTGAAGCCATGCCATTGATCACCCGCTGGATCTTTTCATCGGCACTGATCCTGGAGTTGCTGTGATTATATAAAGGTATAAATAATGGGGAAGTCTGAATTTCTTTCAGTTTTGTTTTTACGGCTTTAAAGACAGGCACATGTTTGCGCATCTGGTACCAGTCCATGAATTCCGCTATATGCTCTGCCAGGATGGTCCTGGCTTTGGGCACTTCGGCTTCACGGCGGGCCAGGGTTTCATCTTTTAACTTCGATAAATCATCCACATTCACCAGTGTTACCGAGGAAAGCTGGCGTGCCGCTACTTCCACGTTATAAGGAATGGAAAGATCAATGATGAGTTTGTTACCAAAACCTTCCAGTTGTGAACGAAGTATAGTAGGTTCAGTAGCACTGGTAGCCACTACTATAATTTCAGCACTGGCAATCTCTTCTGATAATGACTCAAGCGGCGCAGCGTTCAGCCCCAATTCATTTGCCAGCGCACTGGCTTTTTCTTCAGTGCGGTTAACCAGGGTAATATTGGTTGTATCGAGGTAATCAACCATATTCTTACAGGTGTTCCGGCCTATTTTACCAGTACCGAGCAGCAGTATTTTTTTATGCTTGATATTTTTTACATGTTCCCTTATATATTGAACAGCGGCAAAAGCCACTGATACCGTGCCCCCGCTAAGTGCGGTTTGGTTTTTGATTGCTTTTGAAGATTGGAGCATGCAATTGACCAGTCTTTCTGTAAAAGCATCCAGCCGTTCATGTTGTTTGGCTGTTTTGGCTGCTTGTTTGATCTGGCCCACAATTTCATAATCACCCAGGATCTGCGAATCAAGACCGGCACCAACCTGGAGCAGGTGCTCAATTGCTGATTCACCCTGTTTGATATAAGCTAATTCAGTAAATACTTCAGCGGCTCCTTCTGTTTGGGTGCAAAGAAGGCTGATCAATTGTTCGGGTTGATCAGCAAATCCATAAATCTCGGTCCTGTTACAGGTGGAAACGATAAAAAATTCATGGATCCCATATCCGGGAGCCATTTGCAGGATGCTGTTATACTGATCCGGATTGATCGCAAACTGGCCCCTGATAGCAGCATCGGTCTTACGGTAATTAATACCTGCTATGTAAAATTTTGAGAGATCTTTTGGTCCTTTGCTGTTCATAAAACAGTTTCTTGTTTCGTCAACGCAAAAGTAGTAGCAGTAACTTCAAACGCCTAAATTATCTGTCATTACACTGTCATTTTAACGATTGATTTTCATCATGATAATGACTGTTCGTAGTCATGTGAAACCCCGTCCGGCAAGCCCTACCGTTCAATCAATCAAAACCACATTTCATTCAAAAAACTTTTGCGTTTGAACTTTTATTTTGTATACCGGTTACATTTGCAAACCTAACCAGCGCATGCAAAAAACCATCACCAGGGGCACTGTTCTAATGAATTTGGGTTCACCCGACTCAACCAGGGTCAGCGACGTACGTCGTTATCTCAACGAATTCCTGATGGATGGAAGAGTGATTGATATGCCATACCTCCTCCGCTTATTGTTGGTAAAAGGAATCATAGTTCCTTTCCGTGCACCAAAGTCAGCAAAGGCCTATCAATCTATCTGGACCAAAGAAGGCTCGCCCCTGATCGTTATATCCCGGCAATTGCAGGAAGCGCTGCAGCAAAAAACAGAAGATCCTGTTGCGATCGCGATGCGTTATGGCAGTCCATCACCAGCCGAAGCCTTTGATGAGTTAATGGAAAAGGTTCCCGGTTTGGAGGAAGTACTGGCAATTCCTCTTTACCCGCATTATGCAATGAGCAGTTATGAAACAGCGGTGGAATATGCAAAGGAAGTGCATCGCAAAAAAAAATATCCATTCAGGTTAAATTTTATTAAACCGTATTATAACGAAGAAAATTACCTGGATGCGCTGGCAGAAAGTATAAGGCCATTTCTTCAGCACGAATATGACCATATCCTTTTTAGTTATCACGGAGTGCCGGAAAGGCATATTCTGAAAGGAGACATTACGGGTTCACATTGCCTGAAAGTGGAGAATTGCTGCGAAGTGGATTCACCGGCTCATCAACAATGCTATCGTCATCAATGCCTGGAAACAACCCGCCTTGTTGCTGAAAAACTGCAGTTGACTCCCGGCCGATTCAGTTTTTCATTCCAGTCGAGATTAGGCCGGGATGAATGGTTGAAACCCTATACAGCCATGCGGCTGGAACAATTGCCGGGCGAGGGTATAAAGAAATTACTGGTGGTATGCCCGGCATTTGTGAGTGATTGCCTGGAAACGCTGGAAGAAATTGCCGAAGAAGGAAAGGAGACATTCCTGCATGCGGGCGGTGAAAGTTTTATCATGATCCCCTGTCTCAATATTCATCCTGCCTGGGTGCAGGCTGTAGCGGGTTATGTAAAGAATGTGATGGCGGGGGACAAAGAGATGCTGTTGAAGTAGTGAATGGTGAATGGACATTATGTTCATGGTACATTCACGATTCACGAATCACGATTCACAATTCACATCCACAATAAATACATGTACCTCTACCTCAAAGCCCTTCATATCATCTTTATCGTTACCTGGTTTGCGGGTCTGTTCTATATGCCACGGCTTTTTATTTATAATACCGAAGCGGGGGAGAAACCGGAAGCAGCCCGTTTAGCATTGCGTGAACAATTTGGAATAATGATGAAAAGGCTTTGGTATGGGATCACCTGGCCATCTGCTATTCTTACCCTGGTTTTCGGGTTATGGGTACTTTTTAAGGGACCCTGGCCTTCTATACTATTTGAACCGGCTGGCCGATGGTTATTAATTAAACTGGTGCTGGTTATATTGCTGTATCTCTACCATTTTTCTCTGCAGAGGATATTGAACCAGGAACTACAAGGTATTTTTCGCTATAGCTCGCAACAACTGAGGATTTGGAATGAAGTAGCGACTATTTTCCTGATCACTATTGTTATGCTCGTGGTGGTGAGACAGGAACTGAGCATGGTTTGGGGACTCCTGGGCTTAGTCATATTTATTATTCTACTGATGAGTGCAATCCGGGTATATAAGTTATTGCGAAAATGACGGGATGAGTTGTGAATGGTGAATAGTGAATGGTGAGTGGTGATTCGTGCCTGCCCGCCGAAGTTTTAGCGAAGGCGGCAGTTGTGAGTCGTGAGTGTTACCTGGATTCAGGTCGCTCTCATACAGCACTCCCCATTCACGACTCAGGAATTTCTAGATCGCCTTACTAAACCTCTGTGTTTGATCTTTTTCCTGGTTACGGAGCAGGTGCAGGTCAAAGGCGCTGCAGATATTACGGATAAAATGCCGGCCTATTGGTGTTACAGTTAAACCAGCGTCGTTCCATTCAATCAAATTATCCTTTTCCAGTTTTTCCAGTTCCGGGAAACTGAATTCCTTTAACAGGGGAAGATGTTCAGGTTTGAATATTGATTTATTCCTGCAAATGATATCCAGGATATATTGCCTGAAAGCCTGGTCTTCTTCGGTGAGTAGATGGCCCCTGAATACAGGCAATTCATTTTTTTGAATGCAGGCGTAATAATCATGCAATGTTTTTTTGTTCTGGGCAAAGGCTGTTCCGGTATCGCTGATGCTGGACACCCCGAGGCCAAGCAGCAAAGATGTATGCTGGGTGGTATAGCCCATAAAATTCCGGTGCAGCGTTCCTTCTTTCCAGGCCCTGTAAAGATCATCAGTCGGCAAGGCGAAATGGTCCATTCCAATATCGGAATAACCCGCTTCTGTCAACAATTTCTTCCCGCTAAGGTATAAATCCAGTTTTTCAGAAGCGGAGGGCAAATCGTATTCGTCAAACAATCGTTGCCCGCGGCTGGTCCAGGGTACATGCGCATAACTGTAAAAAGCGATCCTGTCGGGTTTGAGGGCGATCACTTCCCGGAATGTTTTGTCGATGCTTTGTAATGTTTGCCGGGGTAAGCCATAGATCAGGTCATAGTTTACAGATTCGAACCCGGTTTGCCTTGCCTGTTCCGTCGCCCTTTGCACATTTTCCAACGGTTGGATCCGGTTAATGATCCTTTGCACTTCGGGATCATTATCCTGTACGCCATAACTGATCCGGCGAAAACCCAGTTTGTACAAAACCTGCAGGTGTGCAAGGGTTGTATTGTTGGGATGGCCCTCGATGCTGAATTCGTGCAGGGGATGGATTACCGATCGTTCCGTGATAAAATTGATCAGTCTTTCCAGGTTAGCCGGAGAAAAAAAAGTGGGCGTACCCCCACCCAGGTGAATTTCCCTGACCCGGGGTTTTTCTCCGAGTATATCGAGATAAAGCAGGAATTCTCTTTCAATCATAGAAAGATATTCCTCTTCAACACTATGATTCGTCGTGATCTTTTTATTACAGCCGCAATAAGTGCAAAGCGACTCGCAAAAGGGGAGATGGATATAAAGGCTAATGCCTTCCTTTTTATTGTGAACAGAAAATTGTTTTTGCAGGTTTTCTTTCCATTCTTCCTTTTTCATTTCATCCTTCCAGAAGGGAACAGTAGGATAACTTGTATACCGGGGAAGGGGGCGGTCATAACCTTTGATCAGCTCTTTGTCAAGTTCTGTCTGCATGGAACAAAAATCAAATCCGCCAGGACAAATGCACCTGACCGGGTCCCGGCGGGTCACTGATTTTAATCAGTCCGCAAAAGATTATATATACAGTCGTTAAACTGTTCATTTGGTAGCGGATTCACGCTTCTTTCCCGTAACTTTGCCCCCTTTAAAATTCAGGCAAGAAATCTCTTATGCCAGTAAAGTACAGGGAATTTACGGTGTTAAATCTGCCGGCTTTTGAGCAGGAAATTCTTCAGCAATGGACTCAAAACCAGTCCTTTGAAAAAAGCGTTTCCCTCCGCGAAGGAGCCAGGCCCTTTGTTTTTTACGAAGGGCCACCCAGCGCAAATGGCATGCCTGGCATTCACCATGTTATTTCCCGTACCCTCAAGGACCTTGTTTGCCGTTATAAAACCATGAAGGGTTTCCAGGTAAAACGAAAAGGAGGCTGGGATACCCATGGACTGCCGATAGAACTGGGCGTGGAGAAAGAATTGGGCATAACTAAAGAGGATATCGGCAAAAAGATCTCAGTCGAAGACTATAACCAGAAATGCCGGGAGGCCGTATTGAGGTACAAGGATAAATGGGATGAAATAACCCGCAAGATGGGTTATTGGGTGGACCTGGAGAATCCTTATATAACCTTCCGCAATGATTATATCGAAACATTATGGTGGTTGCTGAGTGAGTTGTATAAGAAAGGGTTGTTGTATGAAAGTGTGAGTATACAGCCCTATTCTCCCGCAGCCGGCACGGGATTAAGTTCACATGAACTGAATCAGCCCGGAACCTATAAAGATGTAAAGGACACTTCAGCTGTGGCCATGTTTAAAGCTGTACGGGATAAGAAAACAGCCTTTCTTTTTGAGGCCGCCGGTAGCGACCAGGTTTTTTTCCTGGCCTGGACCACAACCCCCTGGACCCTGCCTTCCAATTTGGGATTGACGGTAGGTCCGCATATTGAATATATATTGGTAAAAACCTTTAATCCTTATACTCATTTACCGATCAATGTGATTTTGGCGGAAGCCTTACTGGGTAAATATTTTAAAGTCGAAGGGGAGAATGGGGATTTCGAAAACTATAACGAAAAAGTAAAAATCCTTCCCTGGAAAGTGATCGCCCGGTTCAAAGGTTCCGCGATCGAAGAAGCCCGCTATGAACAATTGCTTCCTTACGAGGCCAACAGCGCAGCAAATGCAGGCGGTGATCCATTCAGGGTTTTATTGGGTGATTTTGTGACCACCGAAGATGGTACCGGTATTGTTCATACGGCTCCTGCTTTTGGTGCCGATGACTTCAAGGTGGGAAAGAAATATGGAATCGGCATACTCACCATGGTGGACCGCGAAGGAAAATTCGTGGATGGCCTGGGCGAGTTCAGCAATCGTTATGTAAAAAACTATAAGGATGACCCTTCCTGGGTGGATGTGAATGTGGACATCGCGGTAAAACTGAAAAAAGAAAACAGGGCGTTCAAAGTTGAAAAATACGAACATAGCTATCCGCATTGCTGGAGAACGGATAAACCTGTGCTGTATTATCCGCTGGATGCCTGGTTCATTAAAACCACGGCTATCCGGGACAGGATGGTGGAATTGAATAAAACCATTAACTGGAAACCCAAATCCACCGGCGAAGGACGTTTCGGCAACTGGCTGGAAAATATGGTGGACTGGAACCTCAGCCGTTCCCGTTTTTGGGGAACACCCCTGCCAATCTGGAGAACAGAAGAAGGTGATGAAGAAGTTTGCATTGGTTCTATTGAAGAATTGAATACGGGGATCAAAAAAGCAAATGAGGTTTTAGGCGGGGATGTAAACAAGAACTACTTACATGAAGGCATACTTGATCTTCATAAACCATATGTGGATGAGATCATTCTTGTCAGCTCATCAGGTAAACCCATGAAGAGGGTACCCGACCTTATTGATGTATGGTTCGATAGCGGAGCTATGCCCTACGCCCAATGGCATTATCCTTTTGAGAATATAGAAGAATTTAAGCAATCTTTCCCGGCTGATTTTATTGCAGAAGGGGTGGACCAGACCCGCGGATGGTTCTATACCCTGCATGCAATTGCTGCCTTATTGTTCGATTCAGTTGCTTTTAAAACTGTTGTTTCCAACGGCCTGGTGCTGGATAAGAACGGGAATAAAATGAGCAAGCGGCTGGGCAATGTGGTGAATCCTTTTGAGACTATCGAAAAATTCGGCGCTGATGCAACCCGCTGGTACCTGGTCACCAATGCATCACCCTGGGATAACCTGAAGTTTGATATAGATGGGATCCGGGAAGTACAGCGTAAATTCTTTGGAACTTTATATAATACCTACCAGTTCTTTGCCCTTTATGCCAATGTAGATGGATTTTCGTTTTCTGAACAATATATACCCGTTGAGAAGAGACCCGAGATCGATCGCTGGATCCTGTCAAGCCTGAACAGCATGGTGAAGAAGGTGAATGATCATTTGGATGATTATGAACCCACCCAGGCAGGCCGGCTGGTAGAAGATTTTGTGGATGAACAACTCAGCAACTGGTATGTGCGGCTTTGTCGCCGTCGTTTTTGGAAAGGGGAGTATGAACAGGACAAGATCTGTGCCTACCAGACTTTATATGAATGTCTCGAAACAGTGACGAGGCTGATTGCACCTATTTCACCTTTTTTTAGTGATGCAGTTTTTCGGAACCTGGATGCTGTTACCGGCCGTTTCAGAGTCGAATCGGTGCATCATACCGATTACCCGGCATCCAATAACAAGATCATAGATGAGGCACTGGAGCAGAGGATGCTGTTGGCCCAGGATGCTTCATCCCTGGTATTATCACTCCGGAAAAAAGTAAATATCAAAGTAAGGCAACCCCTTCAAAAAGTACTGATACCGGTATTGAGCGCTTCCATGAAAGAGCAACTTCAGCAGGTGGAAGACCTTGTAAAGGCAGAAGTGAATGTAAAAGAATTGCAATACCTGGACCCCGACAATACATTCATCCGGAAAAAGATCAAACCCAATTTTGTAGCGCTTGGAAAAAAGCTGGGACCCCGTATGAAAGCCGTGTCTGCTGCGCTGGCATCCTTTACCCAGGAAGATATCAACCGTTTGGAAAAAGAGGC
The DNA here is from genome assembly GCA_036277695.1 of Chitinophagaceae bacterium. Lineage (GTDB taxonomy): Bacteria > Bacteroidota > Bacteroidia > Chitinophagales > Chitinophagaceae > CADEDV01. The sequence goes on along the minus strand of DASUMO010000385.1, from coordinate 10,615 downwards.
TGAATATAATTTGTCAATTGAGGGCGAACCCGTAATATTACAGATTAACGAAGTTGAGATCAGTAGCGAAGACATTCCAGGCTGGACGGTAGCCAGCAAAGGCCCTCTTACTGTAGCCCTTGATATTACGGTAACTCCCCAATTAGAAGCAGAAGGGAATGCCCGGGAATTTGTAAACCGGATCCAAAAGATCCGCAAAGACAGCGGGTTTGAGCTTACCGACCGGATTGAGCTGAAAGTCGTGGCCGGCAACGGGATGAAAGAATCGTTGGCTCAGTTTAAAGACTATATTTGCGCCGAAATTCTCGCCGATTCTCTTGAGTTTTTACCTGAAATTCAAGGAAATGCGATGAAGGATGTATTCGGAATCGATATTAACGATGTTTCGCTAAATGTGATTGTTTCAAAAAAAGGGTAAATCATGGCAAGTAAAAAGAAACCGGCCCCGAAGAAGGCCGCTAAACCTGCCCCAAAAGCCGCAAAAAAACCAGCGGCCAAAAAAATCGTGAAAAAACACAGCCCCGCAAAAAAAACCGTTAAACCGGCGGCAAAAAAAGTCGTTGCCAAAAAACCTGTTGCCAAAGCAGCAGCCCATAAACCGGCTGCCAAAGCCAAACCGGTTGCTAAGCCTGTTGCAAAACCAGTATCGGTAGCCAGACCGGCAGAGAAACCCATGCCCGTAAAAAAACCTTCAGCCAATGATCCCAAATCATTGGTATCAATAAAACAAACTGTGAAACCCGTAATTAAAAAGGAGCCGCCCAAACCGGGAAAAGTGGTGATACCGCGAACCACTACGAAGAGCTCTGTGAAATATGAACCGGAATTTACTAAATCTGTATTAGACACATCACCTATGCAAGAACACACAGGACCTACTATGAGATACTCGGATGCTGACTTGAACGAGTTCAGGGAAATCATCCAGAAAAAATTAGATGCTGCGAAGAAAGAACTGGCCTATCTCCAGGGGCTAATCACCCGCCGCGATGAAGGTGGTGATATGGATGAAGCCCGTTACATGACCATGGAAGATGGAAGTGTGAGTATGGAAAGGGAACAGTTGAGCCAGATGGCCAGCCGCCAGATCACTTTTATCGACCACCTGGAAAAGGCAATGATGCGCATCGAGAATAAAACCTATGGCATTTGCCGGGTAACCGGCAAACTGATCGATAAAGCGCGTCTGCGTGCGGTACCTCATGCCACGCTCAGCATCGAAGCCAAGCAGATGATGAATAAATAATTTTCCCCGCCATATAGAAAATGCAGGACCACTCACTGCATTTTTTATTTGTAGCCTCATCAGCTAAGGGGGAGGTAAACATCCTGTTATCCGATTCGTTTCTGGCTTAACTTGTGCAGCCAAAATAATTGTATGAAAACATGTTGGTTTATCTTCTGCCTGGCTATGTCGTTATCTGTAACTGGCTTTTCACAGGCAAGAGTTATTTCAGGTCCCATGCTGGGCCCTGTAGAACTGCGGGATGCAAAAGTTTGGGTAGAAGTGTCTCCCGATACAAAAGCAGTTGCTCTGCAATACAATAAAAAGGGCGGTACTCTCCTGAAAACAATTCTTTATAAAGGAGTATTGGGCAATGATTTTAACCCGGTGCAATTCACCATTGGCGGCCTGGATATAAATACTACTTACGAGTACAGGATTTTGCTGAATGGTAAAACCAGTGGCAAGTCGGGCCAGTTTGTTACAAAGGATCTTTGGCAATGGCGGAAACCCGCCCCCGATTTCAGTTTCCTCACAGGGTCCTGTTCTTTTGTAAATGAACCTGAATTTGACAGGGCAGGTAAACCCTATGGTGGTGATTCTTCCATTTTTGAAACCATGGCCAAAGAGAATGCTGCCTTTATGCTTTGGCTGGGCGATACCTGGTATACGCGGGAGGTAGATTATTTCAGTGAGTGGGGTTTGTGGTACAGGGCCAGTCATGACAGGGCCGCCCCGGTGCTGCAACCCTTCCTGAAAGCTATGCCGCATATTGCCATCTGGGATGATCATGATTATGGTCCCAATGATATCGGTAAACAATATATCCTAAAAGAAACCAGCCGTAAAGTATTTAATAGTTATTTCTGCAACCCCTCATCCGGTGAAAACGGCCAGGGCATTTATACTATGACCAGTTGGGGTGATGCCGATTTCTTCCTTACTGATGACAGGTGGTGGCGAAGCCCCGACAGGACCAGGGATTCTTTGAATGGCAAACCGAATCCTGCCAAGCGCATGTTGGGCGAACAGCAAATGGAATGGCTCAGGAATTCCTTGCTCTATAGCAGGGCTCCTTTTAAGATCATCGTGGTGGGTAGCCAGGTATTGAATCCTGTCTCGCCATTTGATACCTGGAAAAAATTTCCCGCTGAATACAAGGAGTTACTGGATTTTTTAGAAGAATATAATATTGAAGGGGTGCTGTTCCTCACGGGTGACCGTCATCACAGCGAAATCATTAAAATTGAAAGACCCGGCACTTATCCTTTATATGATATCACAGTGTCCCCTCTTACATCGGGTACTCATGTTTTCGGCCCAACAGAATTAAATAATCCATACCGGGTAATAGGAGTTTCACAAAAGCAGAATTATGGAAAATTTTCATTCAGCGGTTCCAGGGGTAACCGGAAACTGGTGGTGGAGTACCGTGGGATAAAGGGAGAAAAATTGGGTGAATGGTCGGTTACGGAGAAAGATCTAAAAACACCTAAATAAATTTAAGCATGACCATTCATTTTGAATATGAGAAGGGACAGGTGATGCAGGCTTTGCGCTATCATTTTATCAGCAGGCCCGAGATCCGCATTATGCTGGTCCTGGTGAATGTGTTTGCCCTGGTGTCTATCACACTGTATGCCTTGAAAAAAATCACCCCCATGGCTTTTTTCGTGGGTTCCTTTCTTTGGGTTGTGCTAATGATCAGTTTTTGGTTTATTCTGCCCATGATGGTGTACCGCCGGGCTGAAACATTTAAACATAGTTTCAGTATGGATTTTGGCCAGGAAGGATTTACGCTAACGCATGAACGGGGGCACCGCAACTGGCCCTGGCAGGCACTCAGTAACTTCATCGAAAGCCCGCATTTTTTCCATCTTTATTTCGACAGCCGTTCTTTTTTCCTGGTGCCCAAAAGCGGCTGCCGCGACAAGGACCAGGTAGCTGAATTAAGAAGCCTGTTAAAAGAAAATGTAAACCGTCGTAAGTTAGGAAGTATAGGATGAATGAAAGCTTTTAATAGGAAGATTTTTTACTTTATACCCGGTTATAGTTTTTTTGTCATTACATAGTGGGGGATCGTGATCTCGATAAACTCATCACCGGATACTTTATAACCCATTTTTTCATAAAAGCCGACCGCGTTTTTCCGGGCATGCATACTGAGGTTTTTATAACCCCGGTCACGGGCCAGGTTTTCGGCAAAATTCATCAAAGCCCGGCCGATTCCCTTTCCCTGCAAATCATTTAATACAGCCATTTGGCGCAACCGGACTGTATCAGCCTTTTCTTCTACGAGCATGCAACAACCTAAAATCACATCGTCTTCAAAAGCCGCGATCAGCATATTATCTTTTTCCTGTTCGAGTTCTTCCGTGGTAAAACCAAGTCCAAGTGGTTTGCGCAGAATATCATCCCGTAGCTTTACCATCTGGCGATATTCGTTACTGCCGTGATCAATTATTTTCAGAGCCATTACTAAGAAAAGGGATTTAGTCAATTTTCAAATTACAAAGAACTTCCAATACAGCCAACCGTATTCTCTTTAAATTTCAATTTAAAGACCTGGAAATTTCTTTATTATAGTCTCGTTTTCAGCTTATTGCCTGAAAACGGGAAAAAACAGGCTTTGCGCTGCTGATTTATCCAAAAAGTATATTTTTGCACCCATATTAACTAAACTAATAAGACATGTCAGACATTGCATCAAGAGTTAAAAAGATCATCGTTGACAAACTGGGAGTTGACGAAGCAGAAGTAACCAATGAAGCTTCTTTCACCAACGACCTGGGGGCCGATTCACTGGACACCGTAGAACTGATCATGGAATTTGAAAAGGAATTTAATATCTCCATCCCTGATGAGCAGGCTGAGACCATCACGACAGTTGGCCAGGCTGTATCTTACCTGGAAGAGCATGCTAAGTAACGCATAACAGTCTCGCTATGGGCGAGGCTGGAATGCCTGCCGGCCGGCAGGGAATAAATTAACTCCGCCTTCTGACTGTGTTGCAATGCAGCGAAGGCGGTTTTTATATCCCGGGTCTCCAGGAGTAGTAATTTTGTTATTATTAATTATTAAACTGGTTTATGGAACTGAAAAGGGTTGTCGTTACAGGTATGGGTGCCCTTACTCCGCTGGGGAATACAATTGATGATTATTGGAATGGATTAATCAACGGGGTTTCCGGCGCCGATATGATTACGCAGTTCGATGCTTCCAAGTTTCGGACCCGCTTCGCTTGCGAAGTTAAAAACTTCGATCCTACCCAGTTTCTTGACAAAAAAGAAGCCCGTAAAATTGACCGTTTCACGCAATTTGCCCTGGTAGTCAGCGACCAGGCAATGAATGAGGCTGGTTTGAATAATGAAAATATTAACCCCGACCGGATTGGCGTTGTATTCGCAAGTGGTATCGGTGGGATCATCACATTTCAAAACGAGGTCATTGATTATGCCAAAGGTGATGGCACACCCCGTTTCAATCCTTTTTTTATTCCCAAGATGATCCTGGATATTGCAGCCGGACAGATCAGTATGCGGCATAACCTGCGCGGACCCAATTTTGCCGTCGTAAGCGCCTGCGCAAGCAGCACCAATGCCCTCATTGAAAGTTATAATTTACTTCGTTTGGGTATGGCCGATATTATTGTAACAGGCGGAAGTGAAGCGGTAATCTGTGCCGCAGGCGTAGGCGGATTCAATGCCATGAAAGCAATGAGCGAGCGCAATGATGACCCCAAGACTGCCAGCCGTCCTTACGATAAGGACCGCGATGGATTTGTGATGGGTGAAGCTGCCGGTATACTGGTGCTGGAAGAACTGGAACATGCCAAAGCCCGGGGTGCAAAAATATATTGCGAGATTGCCGGGGGAGGCGCCACCGCCGATGCACACCATATTACTGCCCCCCACCCGGAAGGACTGGGTGCCAGGAATGTAATGCTGGCCGCCCTTGCCGATGCAGGGATGCAACCCGGCGAAATCGATTATATCAATACCCATGGTACTTCCACACCAATTGGGGATGGGGCCGAAGTAAAGGCGATTACTTCCGTTTTCGGAGATCATGCATACGAACTGAACATCAGTGCTACAAAATCCATGACAGGGCATTGCCTGGGTGCGGCCGGGGTCATTGAAGCCATTGCCTGCATCAAATCGGTCATGCATGATAAAGTGCCACCCACCATCAATCACTTTACCGATGATCCGGAATTGGATCCCCGCCTGAATTTTACATTTAATAAAGCCCAGGACCGTATCGTCAATGCAGCCCTCAGCAATACCTTTGGCTTTGGCGGACATAATGCCTGTGTGATTGTAAAAAAATACAAGGGCTGATAAAGAACAGCTATTCTTATTACTATCACATGATTAACAATATCGAAAGATTGATCAAACGCAAACAATAATATAAAGGAGGATGGCATACCCTCTTCACGGTATAAGCATGTCCTTTTTTTTTCGTAGCTTAATGCTCTGTGGATTTTCTGACTAATTTTTTTAAAAAGCACTCCGGCTCTTCATTCAAAAAGGAACTCAAGAATATATTGGGTTTCAAACCGGGTAATATTTCTCTTTACAAAACAGCCTTAACACATCGTTCCGTGCGGGAAGGAGCCGATGAAAACAATGAAAGGCTGGAATACCTGGGTGATGCCGTGCTCAGCGCCCTGATTGCCGACTACCTTTTTAAACGCTACCCCTACAAAGAAGAAGGTTTCCTGACTGAAATGCGCAGCAAGATGGTGAACCGCCAGCAACTGAACGAGATTGCCATCCGGATGGGACTTAAAAAGATCACGCTCTACAATAAAATGGATGGCTCACTCAAAGTAAGCCAGATCTTCGGCAATACACTCGAGGCATTGGTGGGTGCCATCTACCTGGATTTTGGTTATAAGAAAACAGCCAAATGGGTGCTGGAATATATTATCCTTCCGCATATGTTCATGGATGACCTGGAGAACCTCGAAATCAATCATAAAAACAAACTTTATGGTTGGGCGAATAAGAATGGTAAAGTGCTGGAGTTTGAAACGCTTGACGAAAGACTGGAAAACGGCCGCCGTTTGTTTACCATTGCCGCAGTGGTGGATGGTAATGAAATAGCGAGGGGAAAGGCTTTCAATAAAAAAGATGCTTCCCAAATTGCAGCCCAGGTGGCCGTTGAAAAACTGGGTATCATCAATGCCGATTCGATTATTGATGAGAATGGGCTGGAAAGAAAATCCGGTTAAAATATAAATATTCGCGTGCAATAAGCCCGGCCTTCGGACCGGGCTTATTTTATTTATGGGGTTGCTAAGGAGTTTAACGGATGGAAGCAATTTTTACCGATTCGCCGGTATCTTTCCGGCGTACAATATAAACACCCGTAGGCAGGTCGGAATAAAGACTATTGATGCCTTCACTTACCCTGATCATATTCATAAAAGCCCCGGTTGAACTAAAAATTTCGATTTCCGCATTCTTGTCTGAAATCACTACGAGACGGCGATTATCATGATCCATAAACGCCCTGAACCCACCCCTTGCATTGGGATTTACCTGCAAAATAGCGGAATAGGAATATTTACCATCAACATCAATCATTTTCAGACGGTAAAAATTGACACCGGGATGTGGAGAAAGATCAGTAAAGCTATACCTGCTTTCCGCCCCCGTCGAAGGAATCACAGTTTTACTTCCAATGCTGGTAAAACTGCTGCCGGTATTGCTGCGTTCAATTTCATAACGGCTGAAATTTTCTTCTGCCGTGCTGGTCCAGTCAAGCACTACGCTGTTACCATTTATCCGGGCATGGAAGGACAATAATTTAACGGGTAAAATAGTACTGCTAATGGCCACTGATCCGCAAAAATTAAATTGACCATCACGTAACGAGGCATTATTTCCCTGTCCGTATACCCGGAAATAGTATTGATTCCCCACGGTCAACCCTGTAAGGTTAAGGGTTAAAGTGGCATTGTTGGCGCCTGCCGCACAAGCGATTTGTGTCAGGTCACCACAGGTGATGCCCATGGTAGAGAATACCTGGATACCCGCAGCCAGGCCACCGTTGGTTGGATTAACCTGTATAGTGGCTGTTGTCATATCAGCAAAAAACCTGAACCAAAGATCGGATCCGGGAGTGCCACCGCAGTTGGGTGCCGGGGCGCAGGGATCTATAGCGGTGGTGGGTTCGCAAGAAGCTTCGTTGCTGAATTCCTGTCCCCCGGTATTACCAACACAAGCAGACAACCAGGCCCCATCAAATAACACAGCGGTTGAAAAACTTGTACCTGGACAGATTTGGGCATGACTGTAATACGAAAAGCCACTTGCAATGAGAAATAGTAGTAATCCTTTTTTCATAACGTGCTGATTTTAGTTCAAAAAAATAATGCCTGCCGGCTCTTCCGGCTAAGTTTAGATTTCCAGGATAAGGTCCTTAAAAAGTGGCTGGGTTATAACTTGTCATAAAAATCATGCCGGAGCAGCGATACAATCAATTGGCAACAACACCGTTATTTTACTGAAGGGGGATGGGGAGCGCGTTGTTCCATGCAAATCTCGATTAATACACCTGCAGTATGTTTGGGATGAAGAAAGCAAACTAATTTATTATCGGCACCTGGCCTGGGCCGATCATTAAGCAATACAAATCCTTCTTCTTTAAGCCGCCTCATTTCTGCTTCTATATCCTCTACACGAAAAGCGAGATGATGGATGCCTTCCCCCTTCTTTTCGATAAAGCGGGAAATTATACCTCCCGGATCTGTACTTTCCAGTAATTCAATCTTGGTTTCACCGGTTTTGAAAAATGCAGTGATGACTTTTTCACTCTCCACTTCCTCTTTTTTATAACAAGCAGTGTTCAACAGCTTTTCAAAGAGGGGCACTGAATGAGCAAGACTTTTTACCGCAATACCGATATGTTCTACTTGTTGCATATATAAATGGATGATTTCTTCGAAAATTGGGGTTAATGATTTTTTATGTTGGAATAGCCCATGTTAAACCCGCTGGCCTGCAAGTTTTTAGTCGTTAAAAATGAGCGGGCGCTTCGAAATTAGAGCTTTCATATAGAACCTTTTGGGCTAATTTTGGGTTCTAATACAGCTGAATGCTACGAATATGCTGAACCTGCCTATTTATCTGGACCACAATGCAACAACACCCTGCGACCCGCGGGTGGTGGAGGCTATGTTGCCCTATTTTACAAGGCAGTTCGGAAATGCGGCCAGCCGCAGTCATTCTTTTGGCTGGCAGGCTGAAGAGGCGGTGGACTATGCCCGAGAACAGGTGGCAAAATTGGTTGGCGCCGATACCAAGGAGATCATTTTTACATCGGGTGCGACCGAAAGTGATAACCTGGGGATAAAAGGAGTGCTGGAAGCTTATGCCAGCAAGGGCAATCATATTATTACCTGCAATATTGAACATAAAGCAGTGCTGGATACCTGCCGTCACCTGGAAAAAAATGGTGCTGAGCTCACTTACCTGCCAGTTAAAACAAATGGCCAGATTGACCTGGCCGAACTGGAAGCCGCGATCAGGCCCACTACCCAGTTAATTGCCCTCATGTATGCCAATAATGAAATTGGCACGATCATGCCGGTTCGTGAAATCAGTGCCATAGCCCGTAAACATGGCGTGATATTTTTTTGTGATGCAGCCCAGGCGGTCGGTAAAATACCAGTGGATGTAAACAAAGACGGAATTGACCTGATGGCGTTTACTGCCCACAAATTATATGGTCCCAAAGGTGTTGGCGCTTTATATGTGCGCCGGAAAAATCCCAGGGTAAAATTGATCGCCCAGATAGATGGCGGAGGTCATGAAAAAGGAATGCGGAGCGGAACACTCAATGTTCCCGGTATCGTGGGTTTTGGCAAGGCTTGTGCAATCTGTCAACTGGAAATGGAGGAAGAAGCAAAACGTCTTCTTCCCATGCGGGATAAACTGGAGCGCGGCTTATTACAGATTGAAGAAAGCGCTGTGAATGGCGATCAATTTCACCGGCTTCCTCATGTCACCAATCTATCTTTCAGGTATACGGAATCCGAGGGTTTGTTAATGGAGTTAAATAAAAACATCGCTCTTTCTTCGGGTTCGGCCTGTACTTCAGCATCCATCGAACCTTCCTATGTATTAAAAGCCCTGGGTTTGACCGATGACCTGGCATATAGTTCCCTGAGATTTGGCCTGGGCCGTTTTACAAATGAGGAGGAAATTGACTATGCGATCGAACAGGTAACCAGGGCTGTTGATAAACTTAGGAAACAGAGCCCTGTTTGGGATATGTATAAAAAAGGTATGGATATAAGCAGTTCGGCCTGGGTTCAGCATTAACAAGCCAGGCTGGAATCTTCGTCCTTTAATGAAAAAGTAAAATATATGAGTGCAGTAATCGAAAACGGGATCTATGTAAGTGAAAAAGCCAAAGAAAGGATCGGGCAGCTCCTGGCCGATGCCGGTCATGCCGATGATCCCACCTGGTTTGTTCGGGTAAGCGTAGTCGGTGGCGGTTGTTCAGGGCTCAGCTATAAAATGGATTTTGATAACCAGTCAAAGCCTACTGACCAGGTTTTCGAATCCAATGGCATCAAAGTGGTCACCGACCTGAAAAGTTTTCTATACCTGGTTAATACCACGCTTGAATTTTCAGATGGATTGAACGGCAAGGGATTTTATTTTAATAATCCCAATGCCAGCCGTACCTGCGGTTGCGGCGAAAGTTTTTCCGTATAATGCAGCCTTAAAGCGAGCCGGTGCTGAAATAGGGAAGAAAAGCAGCGATTTTACCTGTCTTCACCTTGTACCTTGAATCTTGTGCCTTATTTTGCAGCTTTATGTGGTCTGTTTGCAAAAAAGAACTTCGCCAATTTTTTAGCAGCCTCACCGGCTATATTGCCATTATTGTTTTCCTCCTGGTCAACGGGTTAATGCTTTTTGTCTTCAAGGACAATATTCTCGATTTTGGTTATGCCACCCTCGACCGGTTTTTTGAGCTGGCGCCCTGGGTCTTATTATTGCTGATCCCGGCGATTACCATGCGGAGTTTTTCCGAGGAATTTAAAACAGGCACTTTTGAATTATTACAAACCCGGCCACTGACCCGCTGGCAAATCATTGGGGGTAAATATGGCGGTAGCCTGGCCGTGGCGCTTATCGCTCTCTTGCCTACACTGGTCTATTTTTTTTCCATCCAGCAGCTTTCTTCCAATGCGGGAATTGATACCGGTGCTACCATTGGTTCCTATATTGGGTTGTTTTTCCTGGCCGGGGTGTTTACTGCGATTGGTATCTGCAGCAGCAGTTTTACCAGCAATGCCGTAGTAGCTTTTATCTTGTCGCTGATCGGGTCTGCTTTGTTATATTATGGTTTCAACGCGATCAGCCA
>DASUMO010000384.1:0-2740 GCA_036277695.1 Chitinophagaceae bacterium | reverse complement strand
GGAGGAGTTATTTTTTTCCGGTTGAATCAGAGCGGCTCTTTGCTTTGCATACTCCTTACTTAGTAAACCCCGCATCGGTTCTTTTGGAGAAAAATAAGGATCGCCATAATAGAAATCCCGGTCAGCAAATGCCAGGTTCATGGCCTGGTAAATGGTATGTATATAATTACTGCTGTTATAGCTCATGCTTTTCAAATCAAAATTCTCCAGGATATTCAGGGCCTGCAATAAAGCGGGACCCTGGGTCCATTGCTGGAGTTTGTACACATCAATCCCTTTATAATTTACATGCAGGGGTTCCTCTTCCAGCGGTTTCCAGCTGGCGAGATCCTGCAGGGTTATCAATCCACCCTGTTCCTGGCAACCTCTTACAAATTCGCGGGCTATATCACCTTTATAGAACCGGTCAAAAGCAGCCATGATCGCTTCCTTCCTGCTTTTCTTTTTTTTCAATGCATCCTGTTCAGCCTCCACCATGCGGGTCAGTGTTTGCAACAAATCCAGCTGAACAAATATTTCACCGGCCTCGGGTGCTTCTCTTTTTTCACCGAGGTGAGGCAGGAATACTTTTTTGCTATAAGGCCACTCCTTGATACGGGCTTTCCCCCTTTCCATGCTATTGGCCGTCTGCGCTTCAATGGGGTAACCCGCCGCCAGTTGCATAGCGGGCGCCAATACTTCTTTCAGGCTAAGCGTGCCATATTGTGCCAGCATATAACAAAGTCCGCCGGGTGTGCCGGGTGTAACAGCAGCAAGAGGTCCGTATTCGGGAGGAAAATCATAACCCTTGCTTTTAAAGAACCCGGGAGTGGCTCCCGTTGGGGCTACACCCAGCCCATTGATCGCAATTACTTTTTTTGTCCTGGGATTATATAATAATACCTGGGTTTCGCCACCCCAGCTCAGCACATCCCACATGGTGCAGGTAGCAGCCAGCATGGCACAGGCCGCATCCACCGCATTGCCCCCTTTCTGGAAGGTGATGGCGCCCGCCGTTGCGGCCAAAGGCTTTCCCGTAATAGCCATCCAGTTCTTTCCATGCAATACGGGCTTTTGGGTTTGCTGGGCTATACTGACTGTATAAAAGCTGAAAAAGAGAGAAAGTAAAATGAATCTTTTCATATCCCTGAATTTGTTTCAAAAAATTTAATACAGATAAAGTATCGCCCGTTTTTTTACTGATAGCTTTTGTTTAACCTTTATCAATTCTTTCACCAACGAAGTAGCCGGCCAATAAACCAAGAACTAATCCCACAGCCATCCAAACATATGAACCCGAAGAAGCAATATAACCGATTGCTATTCCCAATACTGCACCCGTTACAGCAAATACCCTTGAACCCTTACTTTTCGCTTTTTCCAAAGCTGTATCCGATTTATGTTTGAACTGTTGCAGGTGTTCTTTATGTTTCTTCCGGTGATGGGAGCGGGCCATAAGTTGTATTTTGTGAAAAGCTAATCAAAAAATTAAAGCGATCTACATTTTACCCGCTTTTTAACGCAAGCGCCGGACTGCTCTTTTATTTGAAAAACATAAATTATTAATTAAACTTGTAGGATGAGTTCCTGTTGCAGGCATATGGTTCTTTGCTTATTGTTTATAATACCCGCGCTGCAGGTATCCTTAATTTCCCATACCCAAACCGATTCAACCAGTTATATTATTTCGCATAAAATCCTCAGTGTGGAAGACGGACTGGCTTCCCGTGAAATATTTTGTGGCTTACAGGATAATGCAGGTTTTTTATGGTTTGGTACCCGGAATGGATTAAACCGCTACGACGGCAAAAATTTTAAACTATTTACCAGCCAGAAAGACAGTTTGTTTGATAACAAGGTCATTCAACTGGCTAAGGACCAGGCCAACCATCTCCTGATCGTTTATGGCCATCCCGGCTATTCGCGGATGGCTATGCGGATCGAAGTAATGGACCTGGCCACAAACCGGGTACAATCCCTCAAAGCGACCTATCCCCAGCTACCTTTCAAGGAAGAATATGTCTACTGGGTTATTAATGATGGAAATGATCTCTGTTTCCTTTCGGCCAACCCCTTTCAATACTGGCGTCTCACAGAGCGGGGATTTGAATTAAAATTCCAAATGAAAGAATGGGATGCCATTATTCCCGAAACCAGGAAGCAACCCGTTTTAAAACCCAACAATTATGCGCACTCAGGCCGGTACTCCCATTTTTATAATGGTGATGCGGCACTTTACGTAGGTGAACGAAATAATATTTATTTTTTAACGGCTTCAGGTGCGGTACAGGTGAAACCGGAAAATACACCGCCGGTGGCCGGATTCACCCCTCAGCATGAACTCCTGGTCCCTGATACCTTAAATTGTTTACAGCTAATAACAGCGGCGGGAAATAAAACGGCGTTTCGCAATCTTCACATTTTGCCGATACCCAAAGAAATCCTGGATGGTCATTATGTGAGGGATATCAATTCGGCCGACCTTCTTTACTATTCGCAAAGCCGGGGACTGTTCTTATATGACCACAAGGCGATGTATAAATTGATGGATGGTGAAGACTTTGCCATGGCTGGCAATTTAATAATCAATCAATTCTTTACCGATAGCAGGGGTAACCGATGGATCTGCACCTCGGGAGGACTTATCAGGATCAAACTCGATAAAAATCTCTTCACCCATTATTTCACAAGGGCTTTGATTGGAGCGATTACCAATAACCAGGTAAGGGGGATCTATGCCAACGAGTACGGGACAGTATAT
>DASUMO010000383.1:0-6280 GCA_036277695.1 Chitinophagaceae bacterium | reverse complement strand
ATGCCGCTGGCCCTGCGTTCACTTTCCAATATCGTTCCGGCCAAATGGTATTATATCATTGTCAGAGATGTCATGATAAAGGGGGTTGGTCTTGAAGCAATTTGGAAAGAAACCCTTATCCTGGCGGGAATGATGTTGTTTTTATTAACACTGGCTGTCAAGAAATTTAAAATCCGGCTGGCATGAGAACAGGAAGTTTCAAATCACCACCTATTCGGAATAATGATAAATAAATGGATATGCGAACGCTTCGATTTTTATTGCAGAAAGAATTCCGGCAGATCTTCAGGGATCCTTCCATTTTACGGATCATTTTTGTCATGCCCATGATTCAGTTGCTGATACTACCCTGGGCTGCCGATTATGAAGTGAAGGATATCAACCTGGCCGTGGTAGATCACGATCATTCCGATTATTCCCGGCAATTGGTTTCCAAGGTAACGGCATCAGGCTATTTTCGGTTAAGTAGCTATACGGGTTCTTACCAAATAGCCATGCGCGATATTGAAAGGGATAAAGCCGACCTGGTGCTCGAAATTCCCATCTCCTTTGAAAAACAACTGGTAAAGGAAGACGAAGCCATCTTGTTCCTGGCCGTAAATGCCATTAATGGATCAAAGGCTAACCTGGGAGCTGCTTACCTGCGGAGCATAATCGGTGACTTCAACCGGGAAGTGAGAACAGAGTGGATCCAGTTTCCCCGCTTTCATCCCGAGACCACGATCGATGTCACGTCTTCCAACTGGTTCAATCCCCTGATGAATTATAAATATTTCATGGTACCGGGTATCCTGGTAATACTGGTGACCATGGTAGGGTCTTTCCTGGCTTCCCTGAATATTGTCAAGGAAAAGGAAATCGGGACCATTGAACAGATCAATGTGACGCCGGTAAAAAAATACCAGTTCATTTTAGGAAAGCTCATTCCTTTCTGGGTACTTGGGCTGCTCATTATGACCATTGGCCTGGCCATTGCCCGATTTGCTTATAACATTATACCGGTTGGGAGTTTACTGACCATTTATGTTTTTGCGGCTGTATACCTGTTGGCGGTACTGGGATTAGGTTTACTGGTGTCCACGTTCACTTCTACCCAACAACAGGCCATGCTGATATCGTTTTTCATGATGATGGTTTTTATCCTGCTGGGAGGCTTGTATACTTCCATTGACAGCATGCCCCGCTGGGCACAATTGATCACGAAGGTCAACCCCGTTTCCTATTTTATTGATGTAATGAGGATGGTGGTATTGAAAGGCAGCGGGTTGGGAGATATTAAAAATCACCTTTTGATCATGGGTGGTTTCGCGATTTTACTGAACGGCTGGGCCGTCATCAGTTACCGCAAACGCAGCTAGAACAATGCCCTGGTACCAGGAATCCGGCAAGGGCAGGCTGGTGCAGGTTTTATTTTTTTCAAACAATCTTTTTTATATTCGAATACACAAAAACGATTTGCTATGTTGAAAATCCATGATCTCAAGCCAGGTGATATTATCGTAGTGGATGATGAGGGGGTGAAAAGACAGGGTAAGGTCGTCAAGACGAATTTCGAGGAAGGGGTAGCCCTGGTGGATAACGGGGTCCAGGAATTCTGGTATAGTCCCGAGGAAATGCACCCGGTACCGCTTGACGAAGATCAATTGATGCGTTTTGGCTTTACGAGGGAAGAGATTGACGGCGCGGTAAAATATAAAAAAGACTCATTTAGACTGGTTACCCCTAAAAAAGGGGATTTTTCCAATGTGGAAATGTGGTGGAGGGAAGACCGCCGGCATTTCGACTTTCCCCTGGGGGTTCATGAACTCCAAAACCTGCATCTTTCCATGACCAAGGTACCCCTCGAATTACATTAGGGCCAGGTATTTAGGTGATTTTTAGTCCTGCTACTCCTCATTTTCCCCAAGAGGTTGAAAAAAAACGGTGGATTGTTCTTTTTTCGGCTGCATCCGCCTATCTTTGCAGCCCTAAAATTCGTATGTCGAAACAAGCACTTATCAAACAAGATGGGATTATCCTGGAAGCCCTGTCCAACGCCATGTTCAGGGTTAAACTGGAAAATGGCCATGAAATACTGGCAACCATCTCCGGAAAGATGAGAATGCACTATATCCGGATTTTACCCGGGGATAAAGTAGGGGTGGAGCTGTCGCCTTACGATTTGACCAGGGGAAGAATAAATTTCAGGTATAAATAATTAACTCTGAGCCAGGAGCCAGGCCCCAAGCTTAAAGTTCAAAGCCAAATAAAATGAAAGTTAGAGCATCCATTAAAAAGCGCAGCGTTGATTGTAAGATCGTACGCCGGAAAGGCAAGCTGTACGTCATTAACAAAAAGAATCCCCGCTTCAAGCAGCGCCAGGGATAGGGAAGGCTGCTGGCTGCAAGCTACTAGCTGCGAGCAATGCTCTTAGCTCGAAGCTCATAGCTCAGGGCTTTAAAAAGATAACTAACAAATATTAAACAGAAAATATGGCACGTATTGCCGGCGTAGACTTACCAAAAAATAAAAGAGGCGAAATAGGACTGACCTATATATATGGTATCGGACCTTCCACCGCCAAGTACATTCTTGACAAGAATAATATTGACAGGAGCAAGAAGGTGCATGAGTGGAATGACGATGACCTGAATGCCATCCGTAATACCATTACGGAAGAGTTGAAGGTAGAAGGACAACTTCGTTCGGAAGTCCAGATGAGCATTAAGCGCTTGCTGGATATTGCCTGCTATCGCGGTCTACGTCATCGTAAAGGATTGCCGGTTCGTGGCCAGCGTACCAAAACCAATAGCCGTACCCGTAAAGGAAAAAGGAAAACGGTTGCTGGTAAAAAGAAAGCACCTAAGAAGTAAGAGTTCAAGCTACAGGGAACAGGGAACAAGTTTTAAACTTGTGGCTTGATCCGGTGGCTTACAATATGAAGCGTATTGAATCAATTGCGGATCTGCAGCTTCACAGGGAGGGTTGATTCAGCTTCTTCGCCCGGGCGGAGGAGATTTTAAAACGAAAGATTACCTCAGAACAACAAACATGGCAAAAGCACAAGCACAACAAGCGGTCAGCGCAAAAGCAGCCGCCAAGAAGAGGATCGTAAAAGTGGATGCATATGGTGATGCCCACATTTCTGCAACATTCAACAACATCATTGTCAGCCTTACCAATAAGAACGGCCAGGTAATTTCCTGGAGCAGTGCCGGTAAAATGGGCTTTAAGGGTTCTAAAAAGAACACTCCTTATGCCGCTCAGCTGGCTGCATCCGATGCCGCCAAAACTGCATTCGATGCGGGATTGAAGCGGGTAGATGTTTTTGTAAAAGGCCCGGGTGCCGGCCGGGAAAGCGCAATTCGCTCCCTTTCGCAATCAGGCATCGAAGTCGTCATGATCAAGGATGTGACTCCGCTACCGCATAACGGTTGCCGTCCACCCAAGAAAAGAAGAGTTTAATAAAGCTGTGAGCCATGAGATGCTAGCTGTGAGCAATGAGCTCCAGCTCAAAGTCCTGAGTTCATAGTCCATACATATTTGAGCCAAATTGGTTTCATTTTTTAAAAGGGTACGCGATTGATTTTTTTAAAGCTTTTTACTGATCGTAGTACCGGATTCTAAAAAAGCTTAAATGAAAGTATAATTATGGCACGTTACAATGGTCCAAAGACCAAGATCTCCCGCATTTTCGGGGAGCCTATTTTAGGTAATGGTAAATGGTTGGGTAAAAACAGTAACCCTCCCGGTCAGCACGGTGAAAAACGCAAGCGGAAAACATTGGGTGAATACGCACTGCAGCTCCGTGAAAAGCAAAAGGCCAAATACACCTACGGTGTATTAGAGAAGCAATTCCGTAAAACATTCGAGGAAGCCTCCCGCCGTAAAGGCGTTACAGGTGAAAACCTCATTAAGTTACTGGAAGCCCGCCTGGATAATACGGTATTCCGTATGGGTATTGCTCCATCACGCCCTGCTGCCCGCCAGCTCGTAAGTCACAAACACATCGAAGTAAACGGCGATGTGGTGAACGTTCCTTCCTACCAACTAAAACCCGGTGATGTTGTTACTATCAAAGAAGGTAGCAAAGGAAGAACAACCATCACCAGTGTTGTACGTGGTAAGAACCCCAAATTTAGCTGGCTGGATTGGAGTGAAACCGAGTTCAAGGGTACTTTCATTACGTATCCCGAAAGGGAAAGTGTTCCGGAAAACATCAAGGAACAGCTGATCGTGGAATTGTATTCGAAATAAGCAATGACCTTATAGCTTGAGCTTTGAGCTAGCCTCAAATCCTCCAGGCTAAAGACCAAAGCTTTTCTTAACCATTTATAAAATTTAAATCTGAAATATGGCAATCCTGAATTTCCAGAAACCTGATAAGATCATTCTGCAAAAAGCTACGGATTTTGAAGCCCAGTTCGAGTTTCGTCCGCTTGAGCCCGGTTATGGCGTTACCATCGGTAATGCTCTTCGCCGTGTATTGCTGAACTCCCTGGAAGGTTATGCGATCGTCGGTGTAAAGATCGAAGGCGTAGATCATGAATTCGCTACCATGAAAGGTGTGAGTGAAGATGTGGTGGAGATTTTCCTGAACCTGAAGCAGGTTCGCTTCAAAAAGATCGTGGATCACGAAGTGGCCAACGAAAAGATCATGTTGTCCATTAAAAATAGAACAGAATTTACCGCCGGTATGATCGGTGAAGGAACCCATTCTTTCCAGGTCATGAATCCCGACCTGCTGATCTGCACCCTGGATTCATCTGCCAAGATGGATGTGGAACTGACCATTGGCAAGGGCCGCGGTTATGTACCGGCAGAAGAAAACAAACCCAAAGATGCTCCCCTGGGATATATTCCCATCGATGCCATCTTTACGCCCATCAAAAACGTAAAGTACACGATCGAGAACACCCGTGTGGAACAACGCACAGACTTTGAAAAGCTGATCATGGAAGTTTCTACTGATGGAACGATCCATCCTGAAGAAGCGGTGAAGCAGGCTTCCCGGATCCTGATCCAGCACCTGATGATCATCACGGATGAGAATATCACCTTTGATAATAAGGAAGAGAAGAAAGAAGACCTGGTGGATGAACAAACCCTGCAACTTCGCAAAGTATTAAAGACCCCGCTGGAGGACCTGGATCTTTCGGTGCGTGCCTTTAACTGCCTGAAAGCAGCAAAAATTAATTCACTGAGCGAATTGGTACAATACGAACAGGAAGACCTGATGAAGTTCCGCAACTTCGGCCAGAAATCACTGGCTGAAATTGAGCAGGTATTGACTGAAAGAGGCCTGCATTTCGGAATGGACCTGGTGAAACTGGGTGTGGATCTGAGTGAACTGTAAAATATAGCTGTCAGCTTTTAGCTACTAGCAGCTAGAAGCTAGCAGCTTTTGATAACGTAGGTTGTAATTCCTGACACGGTACAACCGAATAAAACTTAAACGTCATGCGTCACGGAGACAAAGTAAAAAACCTGAGCCGCACCAAAGCACACCGCGATGCTTTGCTGAGTAATTTGGCCTGCCAGCTTATCAAACACAAAAGGATCGTTACCACGGTAGCGAAAGCGAAAGCCCTGCGTGTATATGCTGAGCCCCTGATCACCAAAGGTAAAACCAATACTACGCACCAGCGCCGCGTGGTATTTAGCTACCTGCAGGATAAAGATGCGATCAAAGAATTATTTGGTATTGTAGCTGAAAAAGTGGCTGGTCGCCCCGGTGGCTATACCCGGATCATTAAACTCGGGGCACGTCCCGGCGATAACGCTGAAACAGCCCTGATCGAGTTGGTTGATTTTAACGAGATTTATGGTAAGGGTAAAGCTGAAGCCAAAACTACAGCCAAGAAAACCCGTCGTTCAGGTGGAGCTAAGAAAAAAGCCGCTGAAACGACAGAGGCCGAAGCAAAAACAGAAGAAGCAAAACCGGAATAAAAACGGCAAGCAAAAAATAGCAAGGACCCTGTCAACTGGCAGGGTCTTTTTTTATGACTGCTAACCAACAGCCGTTATGCTTTTTCTCTTTTGCACTCTTAACTGAATAAAGTATTTTCACTAACCTGATTGCTGCTATACAAACCCTTTATTAATACACTAAACGATGGATCATTCTTCCAACAGGGCACTGCAGCAGTTCCGCAACGAAGTCGGGATCAAATTCCAGTTATACAATAGCCTGTTTACTTCCCTTCCTTTTCACCGTATTGAAAAAACAGGTATTCTTTTATCTCTACTGTCCAATAATTGTGAAGAGGGTTTTAAAAAGAAATCCAGCCCGGTTGAGATC
>DASUMO010000382.1:0-7671 GCA_036277695.1 Chitinophagaceae bacterium | reverse complement strand
ACTGTGGACAATGGGCGGATGATCTCTGCTGCATCTTTCCGAACCAGGGGCTCTCCGCCGGTTAACCTGATCTTATTAACTCCTTCTTTTACAAAGACCCTGGCCAATGCCAGGATTTCTTCAACCTGCATGAGCCGGGATGGTGGCGTAAACTCGTATTCCTCATCCGGCATACAGTAAAAGCAACGCAGGTTACAATTATCCGTAAGCGAGATCCGCAAATAATTATGAGAACGGTTGAATTTGTCTGTTAGCATAACCGGTTTCAATTTCAAGTTCAATATTCACAGCAAGCTTGTTTTTCGCCCCGCAAACCGGGAAATAAAGATCCCTAAGTTAACAATATCCCTCTAAAACCCGGCCGGGAAATTCTCTTTTGGTTTTTGGGATGAGGCTTCCTTTTTTTTCCTACCTTGATTATGCAAACCCCGGCTCTCCTCCCCGGCCAGTCCGTTACCTCTTGTAATTTTTCTGTAACCTGTTGTATACGGCATAGTTTCCAAATCAACCCACATGCATCTTGCAGGTAAACATATATTAGATGCCGCTCCATCAAGAGTTTGGGCCATGCTCATGGATACCGATACATTGGCAAAGTTGATTCCCGGTATTTCGCGATTGGAAAAAACAGGCGAAAATTCTTACCGTTCTATACTTGATATTAGACTGGGTCCCGTAAATAGCTCCTTCACCGGCCAGTTAAACCTGGAAAACATTAAAGAACCGGAAAGTTTTACCCTGAAAGTGCAGCAAAACAGCAAGATTGGGAATGCCAATGCCAATATTACCATTAATCTTACTCCCGTTGATTTTAAACAGACAGGCATAGTCTTCGAAGGTGATGCCCGCCTGTCAGGCCTTATTGCCTCCATGGGTGAACGTGTCCTGAGCGGCGTATCCAATACACTGGTGCAGGTATTTTTTAAAAACATGGAGAAGGAACTGGCCAACACCGGGACGGTGCAGCCGAAACACAGTGAATAAATTTTCCTGCTAATTAATCATACATCTTTAACTATAAAACAGAAACCCATGAGTATTAAAATCACCGTTACTGTGAATGGGGTCAAACATGTAGATCGTGTTGAACCCCGTATGCTGCTGGTAAATTACCTGCGTGAAACGCTGGGATTAACCGGCACCCATGTGGGTTGCGATACCAGTAGTTGCGGAGCCTGTACCATTCACCTGAATGATAAAGCCGCCAAAAGTTGTTCGATGCTGGCGGTGCAGGCTGATAAATGCCGGATCACGACAATTGAAGGATTAGCTAAGGACGGGGAACTGCACCCCCTGCAGGAAGGATTCAATCAATGCCATGGATTGCAATGCGGTTTTTGCACTCCGGGCATGATCATGACGGCTGCTGATTTGCTCCGGAATAACCGGAAACCGAGTGAGCAGGAGATCCGGGCGGCACTGGATGGAAATTTTTGCCGTTGCACCGGCTATCACAATATTGTCAAATCCGTTCAGTACGCTGTTGAAAAAATGAAAGCGGCTAAACCTAAACCGAAAAAGGAGGTTGCTGTATGAGTACTACTAATTTGATCGGACAATCCGTTAAGCGGGTTGAAGATAAAAGATTCACTACCGGCCGGGGCCGTTTTGCCGATGATATTGTCCTGCCGCACCAAACCTATGCCTCGTTTGTACGTAGCCCCTATGCGCATGCAAGGATTCTACAGGTGGATACAAGTGCGGCGAAGGAAATGCCAGGTGTAATAGCCATCTATACCGGGGCCGACCTGGCTAATGTCAATGGCGTTCCTTGTGGCTGGCAGGTCAATTTTAAAAACGGGGATGCGATGAAAGAGCCCAAGCATGCATTGCTGGCTGCCGGTAAAGCCAGGCATGCAGGTGACCCCGTAGCAATTGTCATTGCTGAAACCAGGGAACAGGCCGTGGATGCGGCCGAAGCAGTGGTCGTGGAATATGAAGAATTACCCTGTGTAATTGATGCAGCCAAAGCCGTGCAACCCGGTGCACCCCTGGTGCACGAAGATGTTCCTAATAATATTTGTTTTGACTGGGCGCTTGGCAATCCCATTGAGGAGGTAAATGAAGCTATGAGCAGGGCTTCGCATGTTACAACGCTGGAGTTTGTAAACCAGCGGCTGGTGCCCAACGCGATTGAGCCCCGGAGTTATAATAGCTCCTATGATCCCATTACGGACAAATACATCTTGTACACCAGTACCCAGAATCCTCATGTGATCCGCTTACTGATGTGCGCTTTTGTGTTGGGATTACCTGAACATAAAGTGAGAGTAGTAGGACCAGATGTTGGAGGAGGATTTGGAAGTAAAATATTTCATTATACCGAAGAAGCCTTATTGACCTGGTGTACAAAGCAACTGGGCAGGCCGGTGAAATGGACCGCTGAAAGATCGGAAAGCTTCCTGCTGGATGCCCATGGCCGCGATCATATCACGAAGGCCGAAATGGGTTTCGATGCAGAAGGTAAGATTCTTGCCTTGCGGGTAAAGACCTACGCAAATATGGGTGCCTATCTTTCAACCTTCGGTTCCTGCATACCCACCTACCTGCACGGAACATTATTACAGGGACTTTATACTACTCCCAAGATCAATGTTGATGTTACAGCAGTATTCACCCACTCTACTCCTGTAGATGCCTACCGGGGAGCAGGTCGACCGGAAGCAACTTACCTGCTAGAAAGATTAATGGACCTGGCGGCACACGAGATGAATATGGATCCCGCCGATCTGCGTTTTAAAAACTTTATTCCTCCATTCGATGGTGTGAATCAACCGGGTTATCAAACCCAGGTTGCCCTGCAATACGATAGCGGTAATTATGAAGGTGTGCTAAAAAAAGGACTGGGAATGCTGGGGTACGAGGAGATACGCAAAAAACAAAAAGAAGCTGCTAACAATGGAAAATTGATTGGGGTGGGATTCTCCACGTATATTGAAGCCTGCGGTATTGCGCCTTCGGCCGTAGTGGGATCGCTTGGCGCGAGAGCTGGTCTGTTTGAAGTAGGCCAGGTCAGGGTGCAACCAACGGGCAAGGTCAGTGTTTATACGGGTTCACATTCCCATGGGCAGGGCCATGAAACCACATTTGCCCAGGTGGTAGCTGATAAACTGGGCATCAGTATGGATGATGTGGAAATTATGCATGGCGACACGGAAACAGTAGCTTTTGGAATGGGTACTTATGGATCGCGTAGCCTCGCAGTTGGTGGTACAGCAATCGTAAAAAGTATTGACAAGATCATTGAAAAAGGAAAGAAGATCGCGGCGCATAAACTGGAAGCCAATCCTGATGATATCAATTTTGAATCGGGCAAATTCACCGTTAAAGGGACCGACAAATCCATTGGCTTCGCCGAAATTGCGCTCACCGCCTATGTACCGCATGTATATCCCAAAGATCTTGAACCGGGTCTTGATTTCAGCAGTTTTTATGACCCTGCCAATTTTACTTATCCTTTCGGTTGTCATATTGCGGTAGTAGAAGTTGACAAAGAAACGGGAGAAGTAAAACTGGATCGCTTCATCGCCGTGGATGATGTAGGCAATATGGTAAACCCCATGATCGTAGAAGGCCAGATACATGGTGGCGTAGCCCAGGGCATTGGCCAGGCATTGTTTGAAGGCGCTGTTTATAATGAAAACGGCCAGTTAACCAATGCCTCGTATATGGATTACTGTATGCCCAGGGCCGATGATTTTCCGTTTTTTGAAACGGGCACCCAGGTAACCCCCTGCCCGCATAATCCACTCGGTGTAAAAGGAGCCGGGGAAGCCGGTGCTATTGGATCCACTCCCGCTGTTGTGAATGCCGTAATGGATGCTTTGTGGAGTGGCGGGCATAATGTGAAAGATATTCGTATGCCATTAACAGCTGAAAGGGTTTGGAGGGCGATGCAATCCTGATTCAATTAACATCTAAAATCAACATGTATGATACCAGTTGCATTTGATTATCAAAAAGTGAAATCGGTAGATGAAGCCATTGCTGCATTAGCGGGTGGGGAAGGAAAGATCCTGGCGGGTGGCCATAGTCTGATCCCCGCGCTCAAATTGCGCCTGAACCGACCGGCGAAGCTGATCGATATTGGCGGGATAAGTGCTTTAAAAGGCATTCGCGAAGAAGATGGCGAGATCGTTATTGGCGCTGGGGCCACCCATGCAGAAATTGCTGCCAATAAATTATTAAAAAGCAAACTTCCTTTTTTTGCCCAGGCGGCATCACTGATCGGTGACATGCAGGTGCGTAATTTCGGGACCATAGGTGGAAGCCTGGCACATGCCGATCCCGCAGCTGACTGGCCGGCACCTGTGTTAGCCTCTGATGCGGCCATCGAATTGCAGGGACCAACAGGCAAGCGAAGGTTGAAAGCGACAGAATTCTTTACCGGTTTTTTCAGTACTGCATTAAGAGATGGTGAAATAATCACAGCTATCCGGGTTCCCATTCCCAATGAGGGTACTAAAACCAGTTACCAGAAATTTTCCCAGCCAGCTTCCCGATTTGCTGTAGTCGGTTGCGCAGTTATTCGTTTCCCGGATGGGAAAATAAATATTGCCTTCACCGGTGTGGGAGAACATGCCTTTCGCGATGCAGGTGCGGAAAATATTATCTCGGGGCAAGCCATCTCGGATGAAAACATTAAAAATGCACAAGCGGCCGCCCTGCAAAATATTACCGTATTAAGTGATCCTTTTGCGTCGGAGGAATATCGTCGCCACCTGGCCAGGGTATACCTGAAAAAAGCTTTGCAGGCCCTTGCATGAAAGTATAAACCCGGATAAAAGGCGGTAGAGATGCCGCCTTTTTGCTAAATTATAGTGACCTATATGACGAAGCAAGAGCGTAATAAAGGAATCAGCCTGGAAAGAATAAAAATCATGTTGCAGGAACAGGGTTATATCACTGATGAATCAGTGAGCCTGT
The DNA here is from genome assembly GCA_036277695.1 of Chitinophagaceae bacterium. GTDB lineage: Bacteria > Bacteroidota > Bacteroidia > Chitinophagales > Chitinophagaceae > CADEDV01. Next base: position 2,745 of record DASUMO010000382.1, on the reverse strand, counting down.
CCATTTTCTTATCCCTGCAATTGGATAAACCATTATTGATAGAAGGACCCGCGGGGGTAGGTAAAACGGAAATCGCCAAAGTCATGGCCCTTGCCCTCCAAACAGACCTGATCCGTCTTCAATGTTACGAAGGACTTGACAGCACCCATGCTTTATACGAATGGAATTACCAACGTCAATTATTGCACCTGAAGATGACTGAACAGGAAACAAGAACTGCAGAGGAAAAAGAACAAACCATCTTCAGTGATCATTTCCTGATGAAACGACCCCTGTTACAGGCTATCACCCATCACCGCAAACCCGTGTTGCTGATCGACGAAATTGACAGGAGCGACGAAGAATTTGAAAGTTTTTTACTGGAAGTCCTCAGTGACTGGCAGGTCACGATCCCCGAAACCGGCACCATAAAGGCCACTAACATTCCCCAGGTCATATTAACCAGTAACCGCACCCGGGAATTAAGCGAAGCCCTGCGCCGAAGATGTCTATATCTGTATATTGACTACCCGGGTTATGATAAAGAATGGCAGATCATAAAAAATAAAGTCCCGGGTATTGACGAAGTATTGGCTGGCGAGATAACCCGTTTCATGCAGGAATTGCGAAACAGCCGGCTTGAAAAAACACCCGGCATAGCAGAAACAATTGACTGGGCAATGGCACTGACCGCATTGCATATCGATCACCTGGATAAAAAAATTATCGAGCAAACCCTGGGTGTACTCCTGAAAGACTGGCGTGATACCCGGCAAGTTCAAATGAGTTTATCAGAGTTGATGGAAAAAACAGGGATTCATTCCCGGGTCACCGAACATGATTAACCGTGTTACATCTTTATCGGGCAATATCGTGCAGTTTTGCCGTTACCTTCGGGCCAATGGATTTTCCCTGGGTATCGAGGAGGAATCATTGACACTTCGCGCACTCATACTAATCAATTATCGCAATCCCCAACACTTTTACCTGGCCCAAAGAGCTATCCTATGCCGCAGCAGGGAGCAGTATGCAATATTTGAATCGCTTTATCGCCATTACTGGAAGCAGCTGGGAAAATCGCTTGATGCCAAACAAAAGGATGTAAAAAAGAATCAACCGGCCACCGGTGGATTCAAGACCCTGCAAACCTGGCTCAGTGGTAAGCACAATAATGGCAGGGAAGAAATAGCTTTTTACAGTCCACAGGAAAGCCTGTCGCGAAAGGATTTTTCAAGTATTCCTGACGAAGATGTTGAGGAACTCATGAATTTGATTCATTCGGTTTCAAAAAGACTGGCTGCGAAGCTGAACCGCCGTTACCAGCAAGCTCACCGGATTACCAAGCCTGATCTTCGCCGTACGCTGCGTAAAAACATGCGAAGCGGCGGGGAACTGGTCGAACTCCTTTATCGCCGTCCCAAAAAAAACAGGGTGAAACTGATTATGCTTTGCGATGTAAGCCGTTCTATGGAACTCTATACAGCTTTCCTGATCCAATTCATGTTTGCTTTCAGACAGGTTTACCGACACATGGAAACCTTTGTATTTAGTTCTTCATTGCTAAGAATAACCACAGCCTTGAAAGAAAATAATTTCCGGTCTATGCTGGAATTGTTGAAGGAAAAGCAGCAAAGCTGGGGCGGTGGTACCCGCATTGCCTATTCCCTGGACGAACTTACCAGGGATTACGGCAGGTTGCTGGATTCAAAAACCATTGTTGTGATCATGAGCGATGGCTGGGATGAAGGCGAGAGCGATCTCCTGGCGAAAAACATGAGAAACATCCAGAAAAAAGTAAAGAAAATTATTTGGTTGAACCCTCATGCGGGCTATCCTTTATTCCGCCCGGAAACGGCAGGTATGAAAGCAGCATTGCCTTTTATAAATGTATTAGCTCCCGTACATAATACGGCAAGCCTGCGGAATCTTGCGAAACTATTATAAAGAAATCATTTTTCAGGCAGGGCATCATAATCAGCCGCTGTATCAATATCGATCGTTCCCCCGGGAAAAGAAACGGTGGCCACCTGGCTGACATATTTCTCAACGACCTTCTTTGCCCCGGCATCCCCTTTTAACTGCAATAGTTCCGGGAAAAGTTGAAGATGAAAAAAAGCAGGGGGGCCTTTCATTCCGCCAAAACTGCTGGATACGATTTTCTTTCCTGTTTCCTGGTGCGTTGTGATCAGTTTATTAATTAATTCCGTTGTAACATAAGGCTGATCCGATACCATCAGGATAGCGCCTTCACAGCCGGGGTATTTTCCCTGCAGGTAGTTTATGCCACAACGAATGGAAGAAGCCATACCCTCCTGCCATTCCTTATTTTCTATGATCCATTCTTTATAATCCGATAACCGGGCCTTGATTTTTTCGCCATGCGCACCTATTACTACAATAACCGGATACGCCTGACTTTGCTGAGCCTGTTTAACCTGGTATTCCAGCAGGGTGCTGCCCTTATAAGCTAACAATTGCTTGGGCTTTCCGAGACGGCTGGAATCGCCGGCTGCCAGTATGATTATTCCGCAACGAGATTGCAAGGGGAAGATTTAATCTATTCTTTTTTCTTCGATAAGGGTGGCCTGCCGTGCATGAATGGTATTATCATCTGTCTTCAGAAACTGTCCCTGTTTGCCTGATAAGACTGCTTTGATCTCAGCCAATATAGATAAGGCGATTTCTTCGGCAGTCTCGGCGCCGATATTTAAACCAACCGGGCTGTGTATGACAGAAAGCTGTTCGGAAGTAAAACGCAGGCCTTCA
>DASUMO010000381.1:0-2779 GCA_036277695.1 Chitinophagaceae bacterium | reverse complement strand
AGCCACTATTGCAAGCGGCGCTCATCAACAAGCCCTTGCGATGGCAAAAAAGGAAAATCATTTACGGAAACTGATCAGCCTTTACGAGGCCGCCCACCTGGTAAGAACAGCCTGAGGAGCAGGACTCGTAAAAATACTAATAGCATACTAGAAGGATTACGAAACTGGATTTGGGCTTATACCCGATTTTTTAAACTTCACTAACCAAATAGTAAAGCAATGAGATAGCAGGCCATATTTTTATACATCGGATTTCGCTGAGGAATCTTTATCCAATATCTACTGACCCCTAAAGGGATCCTATGTATAAAACCAATGTCCTGCATGTCATTGACACGTTAGGTGTCGGCGGCGCTGAAAAACTGCTAGTCGGTATCGTAAACGGACTCGAACAGTTTAATCATCATGTCGTTTATCTCAATGGATCCGATGAACTGGCCAAAAACCTTTCTCCTGATTGCAGGCTGCTTAACCTCCACATGCGTTCAAAAAAAGATACGCTGCGTTGCGTGCTCCGGTTGAAACAATACATACGGGAAAATAAGATTGAGATTGTACATTCGCACCTGGTCATGGCTACTACCATTGCCCGGCTTGCCTGTTCCAAAAAAATTCCCTTATTTACCACACTGCACAGTTTATTGGGTTCCCGTTTTTTTAAAAAAGGGAATACCTGGCAGCGAATGGTTGAAAAAATCACGTATAAGAAAAGGCACCATGTCATTGCTGTTTCGGGCAATGTGTTAAAGGATTATGATAACGCTATCGGTATAAAAGGGTCGTATACCATTTTACCCAATTTTGTGGAGAACGATTTTTTTGCCAATGAGCCCAGGCGAATGAGCTTTAATGGTACACTGCGGCTGGTATCGGTCGGCAACCTGAAGGCACCTAAAAATTATTCGTTCCTGGTCGAAGCCTTTAAGGAATTACCAAAAGGGATTCACCTGGACATCTATGGCGACGGACCATTAAAAGAAGAACTGCAGAAAGAGATTGATGAACATAAATTGAATATCCGGCTTTGTGGTTTAAAGAACAATGTTCACGAGTTGCTGCGCCAGTATGATCTTTTTGTAATGAGTTCTACTGTGGAAGGTCACCCGATCGCGCTGCTGGAAGCAATGGCCAGCGGTATGCCTGCTATTGTATCTGATATTCCTGTGTTGAAAGAGGCTACCGGTGAAAAAGCCCTTTACTTCGGCCTTGACAATACGAAAGATTTTGTTAAACAAATAACAGCCATAGCCAATCACCAGGTTGATCTTGACGTTTACGCCCGTGCTAACCTGGAAACAGTTAAGGCTTTCGCCAGCAAGGAACGCTATATGTTTTTGTTAAAAAACCTGTATGCAGAAAGCCTGCTGAGCGAGAAACCGGAACAAAGAACGCAACCGGTATTCCGTCCGGCACTCAATTTGCAAACTTCATAGGCGAAGCTTGCATAACATGAATTTGAATTTTACACGAACTATCGTATTCCTGGTCACGGTTCTCACTGGGATAAACTATAAAAGTTACTCCCAGGTACAAAACAGTAAACCTATACCGGTTTACGCCAGCATGGAAAAAGGCGACTCTACCTGGATAGCCGTGGAAGATCTTTTCCATGAACTCCGTAAATCGGTTAACACATCTTTTCAACCTGTTCCTGCTAATGCTTTCAAAGGCCAGGGGATTTTTATCGGGACCACCCGGCTGGCTAAAAAATTAAATATAGCAGTCCCTGCCAAATTACTTACCTATGGCCCTGAAGGTATTTATATAAAGGGCACTGAGAATTCGGTTTTGATTATTGGTAATACCCAGTATGCACTCCAGGAAGCCGTCTTTATCTATCTTGAAAAACTGGGATTCCGTTATTTATTACCAGGTGAATTGTGGGAAGAAATTCCTGGTTTACGTACTGTATATAAGAAAACCGAAGTCCTGACCGAACCAGATTTTGACAACCGTACTATTGGGAATGGTCATGGTTATGCCAATTCAAAAAAGATCGAATCCGAATTCAAAGCCTGGGAAAAAGCCAACCGTATGGGTGGTGCATTTCCAGTACGGAACGGGCACTCCTATGATCAAATTGTACTTGATAATGCCGCATTCTTTCGTCAACACCCGGAATATTTTGCGCAAACCGTTGCAAAAGGTAGCTTACCAGAAGGCCCCAAATTTAATGTAGCAAATAAAGACCTGGTAGAATTTATAGCTAAGAATGCGGTAAAACGTTTGGATGATTTCAAGAAAACGGGCCAACATACATTAATGGTTTCTATGGAGCCTTCCGATGGCGGGGGATTTTGTACTACGGCGGCCTGCAAAGCCATCGGCACTCCATCTGACCAGGCTTATTATCTAGCTAACAGGGCTGCCCGCGAGGTTCGTAAAAAATATCCTGATTCATGGGTGGGTTTATATGCATATAACGAACATATTCTTCCAACGCGTTTTGACCTTGAACCCAATGTATTCGTAATGATCACCAATGGTTTCAACCGGTCCAGATACAGTACCGAGGAGTTATTAGGACTTTGGGGAAAGAAAACAAAAAAAACCGGTGTGTATGAGTACCTGCATGTATACGAAGGAAGTATGGATATGCCCGGGCAAATGCATATCGGGAATACAAAATACCTGGCCCGTTCCATTAAAAGTTTCTATAAGGCCGGCGCAACAACCTATGTCGGTGAATCAACCATGGGATGGGTCAGCAAGGCGATCGGAAACTATACCCTGGCCCGCCTGCTCTGGGATGTGGATGCCGATATAGAGCAAATAAAAA
>DASUMO010000380.1:0-4350 GCA_036277695.1 Chitinophagaceae bacterium | reverse complement strand
GAAACAGGAGCAGGATCGCGGAGATCAGGGTTCCGGCATGACCGATACCGACCCACCATACGAAGTTGGTGATATCCCATCCCCAACCAATGGTTTTATTCAGGTTCCATTGCCCCGTACCGTATATTACTTCCATCGTTACCGAAAGGATACCGAAAAGAAGCAGGGCCACGGCAATCAAAAAACCTGTCCACCACAATTTGGAAGGCTTGGCTTCCACCGGCCGGCAAATATCCTCGGTTACCTGGTGATAATCTTTGCTGCCTTCTACCAGTGGCGGTCTGACCTGTGATTCGTATCTGAGTAATGCCATTTTTTAAGCTGCTAGCTTTTAGCTGCTAGCTACTAGCTTTTTCGTTATTGATTCAACTTTCTCTATACTCGCTGTTGATCTCTTTTTACCGACCTGTGTTCCCGGGACAAGTGATCTATTCCTCATCTTTTCAATCTCCACCTGCCAGCTCCTACACCAACTTTCTCATTTCTTATTATTATTTATTCCTTACTTCTTATTCTAATGCGCCGCTTCCTCTTTATGTTCGGCCGAAGGAAGAGCTGCGTCATGGGCTTCGCTTCCTGCTGGCTGATGCTTTGGCTCAATCACTTCATCTGTATTCCTCACTTTGGCCAGGTAACTGATATTAGGCAATACGTGCAATTGCTCCAATACATAAAAACTCCGGTTCGGGTTTTCTGCCCTGACCTTATTTACCTGGCTACTCTTATCGTTTACATTGCCGAATACGATTGCATCGGCGGAGCAGGCCATCTGGCAGGCAGTTTTAGCATCGCCATCGGCGAGTACACGGTTTTCCTTCTTGGCCTTGAGTTTGGAATCCTGTAATTTCTGGATACAGAATGAACATTTTTCCATCACACCCCTTGAGCGAACTGTAACATCCGGGTTCAAAACCATCCTGGTCAGATCATCATTCATCTGGTGAATAACCGGATCCAGCTTACCAACCAGTTGCTGATCCTGGTTATCAGCGAAACTGTCGGCACCAGTATAATCGGCCCAGTTGAAACGACGAACTTTAAAAGGACAGTTATTGGCGCAATAGCGGGTTCCGATACAGCGGTTATAGGCCATCTGGTTGATGCCTTCCTGGCTATGGTTGGTAGCGGCAACAGGGCATACATTTTCACAGGGGGCATTATCACAATGCTGGCAAAGCATAGGTTGAAATACCACACCTTTCAGATCATCGGGATTCTTATCATCGCTTACAAAATAGCGGTCGATCCGCAGCCAATGCATATCATGAAAACGAAGAACTTCTGACTTACCCACCACCGGCACATTATTTTCCGCATGGCAGGCTACTACGCAGGCGCCGCAGCCAAAACAGGCATTCATGTCAATGTTCATTCCCCACTTAATACCCGGTTGCTCATGATCAGGGTAAAGCGTTCCTTCCTTACGATAATTACCGGTACTCTTCGCATAAGTTTCGCGCAGTTCATTCCGGTATTCGGGAATAACGGTCGGGTGTTTTTTATAGGTAGCCAATGTTGTTTCCCTGACTACATATTCCCTGTCTTCGTATGAATTATGAATCTGTGATTGAGCTATCTTATGCGTGCCTGTAGTTTTTTCAGCGGTGGCAGCAGCAACATAGTCTACTGTCGTGCCATTAAAAGAAGCCAGCTGGTATACATTTTGCCCCACGCCGGCCGCTGTTATACCCAATGCTTCATTTCTGCCATAACCTACTGCCACGGCAATGGTATGCGCATTCATGCCGGGTATAACCAAAACAGGAAGTGTCACTTCTTTTTTGCCCACTGTTATCTTAATAACCGGCTTGGACGGATGGTATTCGTAGTTATTGCTTGTTTTTTCATCACCATCGATCAGGTTAAGACCCAGGAGTTCCTTGGCCATCGTCATGCTGATCATGGCATAATTATCCCAGGCTGCCTTGGATATCACGTCAGGCATTTCCTGTAACCAGGGATTGCTGGCACCGCTACCATTGCCAATCGTTACTTTTTCATAAAGTACAATTTCGGCACCGGTAGTTTTCCGGGCTGAACTGATAGCTGTGGCGGCTGTTGCTACTGATCCTCCATTATAAGCACCTCCACCACCTGTAGTTACTACTGATATAGCCGGCGCTGCAGTTGTATCTGTCGCTGCTCTGGTAGTTGATGCTGCTGCGGAGGTTGTACGGCCTTCAATGACGCCGTCCTGTAATCCTTTGGTAAAGGCATCTTCCGAACCCAGTTTACCTGTCCAGTAATTCTTGAAATAAGTATCATAATCAACCGTGTTGCCACTCCACTTCAACAGGGAAGTCTGGTAAGGCCTGGTCTTGAATAAAGGATAGATAGTTGGCTGGATAAAGCTGGTATAACCGGCTTTGGGTTCCGCATCGCCCCAGCTTTCCAGGTAATGAGGAGTGGGAATGCTATAAGTACAGAGCTCTGTGGTTTCATCCATACGCTCGTTGAACGAAACCGAAAGTTTTACTTTTTTCAGGGCTGCTTTAAATTGATCGGAATTATAATAGTTATAGGCCGGGTTAGCACCATAAATAAGCAGGGCGCCTACCTGTCCGCTATCCATTTGTGCGACCAGGTCGGTAAGATCTTTATCAATGCCCTGGCGGTAATTGACAGGAGCTGCCCAATTGATGGTGGTTCCATTGGCGCCTATGGCATTATTGATGGCGTTCACGATGATTTGTGTATTGACATCATTGCTGCCGCACACTACGATCGCCGCACCATTATTAGCTTTGAGGTCTGCCGCTGCTTTTGCTATACCCGCTTTCAGCTTGGCATCAGCAAGGGCAGGAGCGGTGACCGATCCATCGAGTGCCGATAGCAGGGCGAGTGCCACCACCCCGGTTTCAGAAGGGCGATGGGTAAATCTTTCGTCGGCATTAGCGCCCGTTGTACTCAGGAAAGACTCAAACTGGTAATGCTTGCTCATTACCGGGTTTTTTTCATCGATCCGGCGACCTGCGGAATAACCTCTTGCATTTTCAATGCTCCCGGGCCAGGTAGCCAGGAAATCCGCACCCAGGCTGACCACAACTTTTGCTGCCGCAAAATTGTAAGTGGGCAGTTTACGCCCGAAACCGCTGGCCTCATTGGCCAGCAACATTCCACTATAGGAAACTGCATCGGCCTGTACATGCCGGCTACCAGGATATTTTGCGAGAAACTCTGTGATAACTTGTTTGGTGGAAGGAGAAGTGATCGTGCTGGTGAGCAAAACAATGGGACCCGCCGTACTCAAAGCTGCGGTGATGGCATTGTCAATGGCTTCATAAGTAGCTTCACTGAACTTATCGCCTTTTTTTATCTGCGGGTAACGAAGGCGGTGCATATCATAAAGATCCAGTACAGATGCCTGCGCCCTGGCGGTAGTACCGCCCTTGGTAAAGGAGCAAAGATCATTGCCTTCTATCTTGATAGGACGGCCATCCCTTACCTTGGCCAAAACAGGGATCACATCACCATCCTGCACATAAGTAGTGGCATAATATTTAGCAACGCCGGGAATAACATTCTCCGGCTTATTGGCAAAAGGAACAGCCTTTCTTACCGGTATTTTACAACTGGCAGCCAGCGAAGCAGCAGCGGTACTAAAACCCAGGTATTTCAGGAAATCCCTGCGTGGAGCTTTGGCATCGATCAACCCTTTATCATCAAAACCTTCAAAAGGCAGTTCTTCGCGAAACTCATCCTGTTGCTGCTTTTGAAAATTTTCGTTGTTACTAATCTCACCGAAACTTTGCCAGTACTTTTTTTGGCTCATGAATATCAATTTGATAATTCGAAAATGTGATGAAAGGTCCCTCATCGCTGCCCCGGTAGCAGCCCAATGCATATTAATAGTGACATTTCTGGCACTCCAGTCCTCCTATATTTTCCACTGTCACGCTGTCCATTTTGTTATTCTTGATATCGTTGTGGAATTTCTCGTAAATACTGTAGAATTTGTTTCCGGTACTATCTGTATTGAAATCAACCTTGCTCTGGCGGTGACAGTTAATGCACCATCCCATGCTGAGTTCGGAAACCTGCTTTACTTCATCCATGGCCGTGATCTCGCCATGACAGCTCTGGCATTGCACTTTGCCTGCCCTTACGTGCTGGGAGTGGTTGAAATAAACATGGTCGGGCAGGTTATGGATCTTTTCCCACTGAATGGGTTTGGCTTTGGATGGATCCCAGGCATTGGGGTTTTTGGGATCAAAGCCGGCATACTTGAATAATTTTTCGATTTCGGCGGTTCCGTTGATCTCGTTGCCATCTGCATCATAGAGCTGAGGGCCTTTTTCATAACTGGTAATCGCCTTATGGCAATTCATGCAGACGTTGACGGAAGGAATC